>NZ_VOXR01000128.1:0-1228 GCF_013420645.1 Acinetobacter sp. C15 | reverse complement strand
CTGTGCAGGAACGCCAGCGATGTCCGCTACGACCTTACGCAGTTTTTCTACGTCTTCACCTTTTTTACCGATAACGATACCCGGGCGAGCAGTGTGAATGGTTACACGGATGCTCTTAGCCGGACGCTCGATAACGATACGAGATACGGACGCTTTAGCCAGTTCCTTAGTCAGGTACTGACGTACTTTAAAATCGCTGTCCAGGTTGTCAGCGAATTCTTTGGTGTTCGCAAACCAGGTAGAGTTCCATGGTTTTACAATACCCAGGCGAATACCATTAGGATGTACTTTCTGACCCCTTGCTAGTCTCCAGAGTCTCAGCGATCGGACACAACCACAGTGATGTGGCTGGTGCGCTTCAGGATGCGATCTGCACGACCTTTTGCACGCGGCATAATGCGCTTCATGCTCGGGCCTTCGTCTACGAAAATTTTCGTAACTTTCAGATCGTCAATGTCAGCGCCATCGTTGTGTTCAGCGTTAGCAATGGCAGATTCCAGAACTTTCTTGACCAGTACAGCCGCTTTCTTGTTGGTGTAGGTCAAAATATCCAGAGCCTGCGACACTTTCTTACCGCGAATCAGGTCAGCAACAAGGCGAACCTTCTGAGCAGAAGAACGAGCATGGCGATGTTTAGCGATAGTTTCCATCTCTTCCTCCTACCTTATTTCTTCTTCGCTTTTTTATCAGCAGCGTGGCCGCGATAAGTACGAGTCGGTGCGAATTCACCCAGTTTGTGACCAACCATTTCGTCGGTTACAAATACCGGAACGTGCTGACGACCATTATGGACAGCGATGGTCAAACCGATCATGTTAGGAAAGATCGTTGAACGACGGGACCAAGTGCGCAGGGGCTTCTTGTCTCCGCTTTCCACCGCTTTCTCTACCTTCTTCAGCAAGTGCAGGTCAATAAAAGGACCTTTCTTGAGAGAACGTGGCATGGCTTATCCTCTAAAATTATTTGCTACGGCGACGTACGATGAATTTATCAGTACGCTTGTTGCTGCGGGTCTTCTTACCTTTGGTCTGAACGCCCCACGGAGTTACCGGGTGCTTACCAAAGTTACGACCTTCACCACCACCATGTGGGTGGTCTACCGGGTTCATCGCGGTACCGCGAACGGTCGGACGAACACCACGCCAGCGTGCAGCACCTGCTTTACCCAGAACGCGCAGCATATGCTCAGCATTGCCAACTTCGCCCAGAGTTGCACGGCAAAAAAATG
>NZ_VOXR01000127.1:0-1229 GCF_013420645.1 Acinetobacter sp. C15 | reverse complement strand
CCAAGAAGACGTGCACAGAAAACAGCAATTCAACAACGAAATCTGAATCCTGTGCTTGACTTGGAAATGTCTGTATAGGACATTTCTATTTGGTTTTAAGATAGGACATTTCTACTTTGGAATAACAGATTTTTAATATTACTTTAAGATCAGTATCTTATCGTTATTCATACCCTCTGGAACGTTCTCGTTCAACCGACTTGGAAACAAGTCGGTTTCTTTTTAAGCAAAACTGTAACTTTTAGCCAATAAGATTGATCAAAAAACATTCGTTTTTGTATTTTTTCCTGATTTCTCAATGGTCCAGATTCAGAAATAATCCCCAATTTCTGCGGACAACTATTGGGATAAAAATCTTGCATTATGTATTCGATCGAATACAATATAGTGAGAAGAAAAGGAATCCTCATGATTGAAATTAAACGTCTACCAGAATTTGATGAATGGTTGGATGGCATTAAAGACAATATGACCCGCATTCGCTTGAATCGCCGATTAGATAAGGTTCAACGTGGGAACTGGGGAGACATTAAACCTCTCCAAGATGGTGTTTGGGAAATGAGAGAGTTCTTCGGTTCAGGATGGAGGATGTATTACATCCAACATGGTGACGTAGTGATTGTAATGCTTGGTGGCGGAGATAAATCAACTCAACAACAAGACATCAATCGTGCAGTAAAATTATCAAAAACGTTGGAGGATTAAAATGGTTAAAGTAGCTGATTTACCAAGTTTTGATATGGCTGAGTCACTCAAAACTGAAGAAGATATTGTAATGTACCTCAATATGGTTCTTGAAGAAAATGATCCTGCTGAATTAGCGCACGCACTTGGTGTAATTGCTAAAGCAAGAGGTATGACCCAAATTGCGAAAGAAGCAGGTATTGGACGAGAAGCCCTTTACAAAGCACTTCGTCAAGATTCAACGCCTC
The DNA here is from genome assembly GCF_013420645.1 of Acinetobacter sp. C15. Taxonomy (NCBI): domain Bacteria; kingdom Pseudomonadati; phylum Pseudomonadota; class Gammaproteobacteria; order Moraxellales; family Moraxellaceae; genus Acinetobacter; species Acinetobacter sp. C15. Next base: position 297 of record NZ_VOXR01000127.1, on the reverse strand, counting down.
GTTTTGATACGATCAACCGTGTTGTGAATGCTTTAGGTTTAAAATTGACAGTTCAACATACTTAAAATTTAAAAAATATAATAAAAAAATGGGAGCTTAAGGCTCCCATTTTTTTATTATATAACGCCCATTCCATTGAATCAAAAAACTTAATTTCAATATGCCTCATTTGAACCGTACCGGGTTTGTCGGAGACTTTTTTATTTAAGTTAGGCCACCTGACCTAACGGGTTAATCTTATCATAGTACATTGCTTCAAACTCAAAAGGTGATACATAACCCAGTGCACTGTGTACA
>NZ_VOXR01000126.1:0-1176 GCF_013420645.1 Acinetobacter sp. C15 | reverse complement strand
AGCAGGTTCAATCTGAACCTCAGTTAGCCGAATTTGGCTACCTAACAATGCTCCCAATCGGGGAGCTACGTAAGAACGGTTACACTCTCCCATCAATCGTAATGGGTCTGAGGAGTAATCATTTTCGTTTATAAAATAATTGGAGCTCTGGTCTCATGCAGAACCAAAGAATCCGTATCCGCCTGAAAGCGTTTGATCATCGTCTGATCGATCAAGCAACCGCGGAAATCGTCGAGACTGCCAAGCGCACTGGTGCGCAGGTCCGTGGTCCGATCCCGCTGCCGACACGCAAAGAGCGCTTCACTGTTCTGATCTCCCCGCACGTCAACAAAGACGCGCGCGATCAGTACGAAATCCGTACTCACTTGCGTCTGGTTGACATCGTTGAGCCAACCGAGAAAACCGTTGATGCTCTGATGCGTCTGGATCTGGCTGCCGGTGTAGACGTGCAGATCAGCCTGGGTTAATCAGGTCATTGAGCGATTGAGAGGTTGAAACAATGATTGGTTTAGTCGGTAAAAAAGTGGGTATGACCCGTATCTTCACAGAAGACGGCGTTTCTATCCCAGTAACCGTAATCGAAGTTGAAGCAAACCGCGTTACTCAGGTTAAAGCCCTGGCTAACGATGGCTACCGTGCTATTCAGGTGACCACCGGTGCTAAAAAAGCTAACCGTGTGACCAAGCCTGAAGCTGGCCACTTCGCTAAAGCTGGCGTAGAAGCTGGCCGTGGTCTGTGGGAATTCCGCCTGGCTGAAGGCGAAGAGTTCACTGTAGGTCAGAGCATTAGCGTTGAACTGTTTGCTGACGTTAAAAAAGTTGACGTAACTGGCACCTCTAAAGGTAAAGGTTTCGCAGGTACCGTTAAGCGCTGGAACTTCCGTACCCAGGACGCTACTCACGGTAACTCCTTGTCTCACCGCGTTCCGGGTTCTATCGGTCAGAACCAGACTCCGGGCAAAGTGTTCAAAGGCAAGAAAATGGCAGGTCAGATGGGTAACGAACGTGTAACCGTTCAGAGCCTTGACGTAGTACGCGTTGACGCTGAGCGCAACCTGCTGCTGGTTAAAGGTGCTGTCCCGGGTGCAACCGGTAGCGACCTGATCGTTAAACCAGCTGTGAAGGCGTAAGGAGATAGCAATGGAATTAGTATTGAAAGACGCGCAGAGCGCGCTGA
>NZ_VOXR01000016.1:0-67847 GCF_013420645.1 Acinetobacter sp. C15 | reverse complement strand
TAGATCGTAACGTCTGTGATTTTTTGGGGTTCTATCTGCGACTAAAGTGCCTTCCTCATCCCATCTTCTTAGGGTTTGGATGGAAACACCCAGTGTTTTAGCTGCAACGCCAATACTAACATATCTATTCATTTGTATATAATAATATAGAAATAAGTAGATTTCAATTAGCAGTTATTAACCCTCTCTGCTTTTCTGTTTTCGCTGATGGGCGTGTGTATCCGCTACGCCTCGCATACGGTCGACAATGCCACTATTGTGTTCTTCCGTAATTTTATTGGCCTGTTTATTTTTCTGCCGCTGCTGTTCAATAAAGGCCTCGGCTTTTTTAAAACCCGGCGTCTGTGGATGCATACCTGGCGTAGTGTGGTCGGTCTGCTGGCGATGTATGGCTTTTTCTATGCCATTGCCCAGCTTAAACTGTCCAATGCGATGGTGTTTACCTATTCTTCCCCGATCTTTATTCCGCTCATTGCCTGGTTATTCCTGAAAGAAAAAGTCAGTGCAGCCATGCTGATCGCCGCCCTGTTTGGTCTAATGGGCGTACTCTGTGTGGCCAAACCAGATGCCGGCCTGTTCAATCATCTGTCGATCATTGGTCTGGGCGCCAGTTTTCTGGCCGCAATGGCCTTTGTCACTGTGCGCGCCCTGACGCAAACCGAACCACCAGAACGGATTGTGTTTTATTTCTGCCTGATTGGCACCCTGATTTCAGTCATTCCAATGTTCTGGCTATGGCGAAGCTATCAATGGAGTGAACTGGGCCTGCTGATCAGTGCCGGGGTGCTGGCCAATATCAGCCAGATTTTTATGTCGCGGGCCTATAGTCTGGCACCTGCCGGTCAGATTGGGCCGGTAAATTATATTGCGATTATTTTTGCCGGCATCTGGGGCTTTTCGTTCTGGCAGGAATTGCCAGATCTGTCTAGCCTGCTCGGCTTTGGCCTGATTTTAATTGCGATTTTACTGTGCAGCCCGCTGTTTAAAAAAGCCAGTCCTACACAGGCGCCATAAAAATACCCTGACCTTTCGCAAAAGATCAGGGTATGGTCATCATCACGGTTGAACGGCTGGCTTACTGATACCAGCCAAACAGTTTAAAGAAGTATGGTACATAGGCAATGATCAGCATCGCTGGCAGCATCACCAGAATCGGCAGAATCCAGCGCTCAAAACGATAGTAGAAGGATTTGTGGCGCACTTCGGCATCTGCCGCCGCCACTTCTTCATCGCCAATCGACTGCCTGGCCAGCAAGTGGTTCAGCGCGACCGGCGGGGTGATATAGCCCATTTCAAAGCCAATCAGGGTAATCATCCAGAAATGTACCGGTTCAATCCCATACTGGTAGGCTACCGGTGCCACCGTGGCAGAAATCAGGATGACCGCACCAAACGGGTCCATAATCATGCCGACCAGTACCATCACCAGCACAATCAGGCTAATCACAATAAAGGTACTACTGATATCGGTCGGGAAAGCTTCCATGATTTCAATCCGTTCCAGGAAGCCGCCGACACTGACCGATAAGGCCATCAAAATCACCAGTGCACCAATATGCCCCACGGTTTCACTAATGGAAATGTGCATCGACTTCCAGAAGCCAACCTCACGCTCCGGCTCGGACACCGCCACGCTATGATCCGCCGACATGCCAGTATCCTCAGTTGCAGTATGTACGCCATCGCGGTATTCCACACCACTGACTGCACTGGCGGTCGCCAGCGCCGGTTGCGATGAATCGGTATATTTTGCTGTCAGGCTTTCATCCCAATGACCTACTGGTGGAATTGGCGCCGGTTCATGCCGCAATTTATCAAACAGGACAATTAACAGCAGAATCACAGGCATCATCACCGGCGCGGTAAATTCGTTCAGGTTGGTGTCCAGCGCATATTTGTAGAACATCCAGATCAGCACGAAAATAATCACATACGGCACCACCGCACCCATGGCACGTAAAGATCGTGGTGCAGCCACAGCTGGTGAAGCAATCCGGAACTTACTTTCAGCAAAGAACAGCGATACCACCAGGAAAATTGTTGTAGTCAGCAGGAATACATACACGCCATAGTGGTACAGCACATCGGTGGTGACTTCCTTGTTTAAAGAGGCAACAACCACAATCAGCAGACATGGACGTAAGACTACCCCCATCGAACCAGATAAAGCCGTTGCTGCCAGGGCAAACTGACGGCGCCCGCCAGCATTCCAGACTTCTTTATAAATGATGGCACCGGCCGCGATCACGAAAATCCCCGAGGCACCGGTATAGGCTGTCGGTAATGCCGCACCAATCAGGATTAACCAGGTCAGGGTTTCGGGTGCCAGATTCCATGGCCGCATGATGTTCAGGAATTTATCCACCACACGGGTCTGTTTCAGCAGCATACCGGCCCAGATAAACAGCGCCAGATTCAGGAAGATGCTGGAGAATTCCACCAGCTGGCCCAGGTAAATCCCCTGCCCCATTGGATAATCCATGAAGAAGGTAAAGGCAATACCGGTAATAATGGCCATATAGGCATACAGCGGTACACTCAGGAAAGCCAGACCTAGACTGCCGCCTTCTCGCGTTGGTGCAGGCGGACGAACAAACTGCCATAAACTGATGAGGGTCAGCGCACTAAACAGGATCATCCACAACCAGTAAATGATCTGCATTTCACCGGTCATCGGCACCCCGGAATTCAGCACCGAACGATACTGGCTATAGGCCGAGAACGCCAGAAAGGCATTGGCCACGGTCATGCAGGTGGTATATATCCGATAATCAATTCGTGTGGCAGGCCCACGCAAACCAATATGATGGGTTTTTAAAGTGGCACTAATCGCGGCAAACACCACCATCAACACCAGCAGCAAGGCACGGTTTTCAGTACCAAATTTAAAGATGCCAAAGAAGGTGGTTTCTACACTGCGATAGGTGCGTAAACTTGGATGCGCCTGCATATGCTGCACAGCCTGATCATAAAACACATATTTTTCTTCACAGACCTGCTGCGCAGCCATAATTGAGGCACGCACATCCGATTCAGACGGGGTTCCAAAAATATCAGCAAATTCATCGGCCGCATTGGCTTTCATTTGTGCCTGCACCTGGCCGTCAATATCCGGGTTGCGGTCACAGTCAGGGGCACTTGGTTCAGCGCGCAAGAATGAATACTGCATACCGGTGGCAGGATCACCGTATAGACGTTCGCCCATACGCAACAGCTGGCCGTGAATCATCTCACCAGTTCCAATGATCAGCGTCAGCAGCAGCAACACCAGAATCACAAAGGCAGAAATCCATTCTGTCCATATATATCTGAGCAGATCCAGTCCGGATCTGCGTTGTCCTTGATTTGACATATTTTTTCCTGTTTTTTTATTTTCGGAAACGGCAACAGGGCCGTATTTCGCGCATCCTGTAGCAAGCAGCCATCCTGCTGCTATTCAAATCTTGTTGTCATTCTTTTCGAATGTGCATCAAAGTACATTCATTTAAAATGACAATATTCATTTTCTTTTTGGTGGAAATGGTCAACCGGATCACTTTTTCAAGCTGTAGGTATAGATCAGGTAGACCATCGCCAATCCCGCACCCCAGATCACGCCCAGCAAATGCGCCTCGACCAGTACCGGGCTGCCAATCAGCTCGGCCGTTTCCTTACTGCCAAAGGTATTTTCCCACAGCAGTTTGGCCAGAATCAGCAGCAATACCAGCGCGGCAAACCGGCGTTCTTGAGCATCAAGCAGATGCACCACCGCCACTGCCATATACGCTCCATGCAGCACCCCAGACAGGCCGGCATAGGCTTCAATATGTGGAAACAGGAAATAGAAACTGAAACTGATAGCCGGAGGTAACAGCAATAACAGGCTGACAAAATGCCAGGTTTTGACCCGCGGAAAAATAAAAGGCAAACAGGCAAAGGCCAGAATATTCAGCAGATAATGCACCCAGCCCACATGCACCCAATGCGCTGTCCACAAGCGCCAGAATTCTTGTAACAGAGCAGGACGCCAATAAATAAAATGATCCGCAAACACCTGCAAACAGGCCGCCAGCGACATAAACACGGCAATAAAAATAATTTTCTTACTGAAAAAATGAAGTGTCATGTCGTTGTCCCTGTTGAATCTTTTAAGTATAAAGCGTCCTCCTCGTAGCGACTATTTACAGATTGTTGAGTTCCGTATCTGGAACGGCCGTTGTATCTTCACCAAATAAATCATCCAGTTCAGACGCATTGTCCTGCTCATCCCAGAAACGGCTCATGCCATCATCGGCAGTACGTACCCCGGTATTTTCAGTCCAGTAACGGTCTGAAATCCCCTGCACCATGGTGGCAGCCATGCTGTCAATTAGCTTGAATTGCGGGTTAATTGGTTTTTCTTCGGTGCGTGCAGCCGCAAATGATTTTAGCGCATCACGAATCTTGGCATCATCGCCGCTGGCCTGCGCGGCCACTGCATACAGGGCATGCGACAGGCGCACACCTTTCTGCTCACCAATTTGCATCGACTGTTTCAGGGTCTGATACGGCTCCGGTTTACCATCTCCCGCACCTGGCAACAAGGTCCAGATCACGGCACGGGTGGCTTGTGGTGCACCCCAGAATTTTTCATTGTTCAGACAGGTCATGCCACGCTCGACCACGGCAGCAATATCTTTAGGCACATGCACCGCACCGCCAGAGTTAATATCATTGGTCATGGCCTGTAAACCACTGATCATGCCAAGCAAATACACGGTCTGATCAATATCGCTGTTCATTTTCGGGCAGCCTTCACCCAGTGGTTTTCTGTATTTCTTTTCCCAGCGATTCTGGAATAACTGATAACCGGTATATTGGCGCTGTGCCGCAATAGCCGCCCAGCGTTTCTGTTCAATCCGGGCATCTTGCGCTTCACTGACCTGTCCGGCTTTTGACGCACGCAAATAACGCAGCTCGGCATCTAGGGCACGGTTTTCCGCACAGATACCGGCGGCTGAATACATCAGCACCGCAACCCGGGTCGGGTCTGCCCCCATATCTTTGGTGGCCATAATTGCAGGGGTCAAGGAATTGCCGCTGCTACAGACCATTTCGGCATCATCCATAGCCAGAATGGGAGGAACAATATGTTTTTCTGTAAAACCTAAAGCCACATTGGCACCGGTTTTCACCACTTGTGAACAGCCGGAAAGAAGTGTTGTTGTGAATGCAATAACCGCCACACCCTGGCAGATTTTTTGGACTTGCGACATTTTCCTGTCCTCTATAATTGTGTTTATGTCCATGGCAACAAACATATCAGATGCATTATCTGAATAAAAGAGCATTTACTCTAATCTGAGAGCTGTACTTTGACATGAAAAGCGGGCAAGAAAATTGACTGAATTTGCAGGAAAGCCAAATTTTAGGCAAAAAAAAGTAGCATTGCGACGGTTCAGCACATGCTACTTATTAACTGGAACCCAATTACGGGCATTTTATTGGTGCAATTCGTTCCTTCAGCAAGCTTCCTCATCATCCAGCCACAATTGAACACAATTGCGATGACCAGAAACATTCACGTGGCGATCACCCTGGCGATTTCCCTGTTTGCTGTTGGTGTCTTTAATATATCTGGATAATTTTCAAACACAAGAGGCTTTTGTCCAACAATCGGTATTTTTTGCCAATTTAACGTGACTGTGTAGGACAAATAAAATGATAGACTTTATAAATTTATTTAAAATCAATATCTTATTTTTATATTAAAATATACAACTGTCTGACAATTAGATGGTTTTTGCCAATGTTTTTAAGGCTTTCCACTCTGCAAACGAAACTTGGTCACGCCAGATGACTGCAGATTTGACCGGTGCATGATGAAAATACAGCACCAGATACAGCTGATGATCCAGAATATGCTCGAGCAGACCGCGTTGAATCTTGGAGCCAGAATTAAACTGCAGACTCCACTCTGCCCCATCTAAATGCGCCAAGGCGGTTAATTGGGAGCGTCGCTGAAACCCGTAATAACTGACAGCCGCCAGGAGCAGACCTAGCAGCCAAAGCAGCGGATGTAATAATTGAAAACTTAAAACAGAAAATAGAATCAGCAGGCTCAGCTGAAACAGCAGCGCCAGACGGCTCGGTTTCAGCTGAAAGTCGCGCTTAGCCGTGGACATAGTGTTTTAATTTACGGATCAGCTCGCGCATTTCCGGGCGTGGCGGTTCAGACACTTCCATAAACCAGTCCAGTAAATCCGGATCTTCCTGTTCAACCAGCGCCGCAAACGTGGCTTTTTCTTCCGGATCAGCGGTTAAATAATAGTTTTTCACATAAGGATCAAAGTAGACATCAATTTCCTTTAAACCGCGACGGGCACGATAAATCACTTTACGCTCTTCTAAGCTAATGTCTTCACTCATGGTTTGGTCCACATCATATTGATATCGCAATTAGTTTAACCCAGCCCAGAAAAAGTTTCGATGAATTTATCGGACTGACCAAAACCGCCAGCAAAAAGCCAGAAATGATGTTTCTGCACATTGTACTGCCGGCTCTGTTTGCTTTAGTTTCAAGGCATAAAAATAAGTGAAGGAACTCTAACCATGCAATCTGCTGCAATTCGCCCACTCAACAACATGTTGCCACGAAAATTATTTCAGAGTGAGCATGAGGCATTCCGTGATACAGTGCGCAAGTTTTATGAAAAGGAAGTTTTGCCGAATACGGAAAAATATGAACAGCAACAGCATGTAGACCGCGATTTATGGAATAAGGCCGGTGAACTGGGGCTGCTGTGTACCACCATGCCAGAGCAGTATGGTGGCTCCGGGGTAGATCGCCTCTACAGTATGATTCTGATTGAAGAACAGGCCTATGCTGGCGACTCGGCCACCGGCTTCTCGCTGCATTCCGATATTGTCGCCAACTATATTCATAACTTTGGCAACGAACAGCAAAAACAGTACTGGTTGCCGAAAATGGCGACAGGTGAAGTGGTCACCGCCATTGCCATGACCGAACCGGGCACAGGCTCAGATTTACAGGCGGTACGCACCACAGCAGTTTTAGAGGGCGATGAATACGTCATTAACGGCTCAAAAATCTTTATTACCAATGGCTATTTATGCGATATGGCGATTGTGGTGTGTAAAACTGGCAATAGCGACAAAGGTTCTGCCAACCTGTCGCTGATTATGGTCGAGGCAAATCGTGCCGGTTTTAGCAAAGGCAAACCGCTGAATAAAATTGGCATGAAAGGTCAGGACACCTGCGAGCTGTTTTTTGATAATGTGCGAGTGCCCAAAGAAAACCTGCTCGGGATGGAAGGTATGGGCTTTATCATGCTGATGAAAGAGCTGGCCTGGGAACGCATGATTGTGGCGATTATCTGCCAGGCTGGTGCCGAAGCAGCCTTTGCGCATACCCTGCAATACACCAAAGAACGTAAAGCCTTTGGCAAACCGATTGGCGCCTTTCAGAATACCCGCTTTAAACTGGCGGAAATGCGCACTGAAATTGATTTCTGCCGCGCCTATCTGGACCGGTGTATGGAACTGCAGCTCGAAGATCAGCTAAGTGTTGATGCAGCAGCGGCGGCCAAATACAAAATCTCGGAGCTGTTTTCCAAAGTGGTGGATGAATGTCTGCAATTGCATGGCGGCTATGGCTATATGCTGGAATATCCGATTGCCCGTGCGTATTTAGACAATCGCGCCAACCGGATTTATGCCGGTACCAATGAAATTATGAAAGAGCTGATTTCCCGCTCCCTATAACGCATTACAAGCGTAGAACCCGATATAAACAACAAGGAAGCTCAATTGAGCTTCCTTTGTTCATTGCACGATCATGATGATGTGTGCTTAAGACACCAGTTTAGGTTTACGTGCAGACTCACTGACTGCTTTACGGAACTTCAGCACCGGATCAGCAAATGAAGCCTGTTTTAAATCCTTACGGTCTTTCAGGTAATTATTGCTCACCCGCCAAGGCGCATGTTTACCCTGCTTTGGCATCACATTCGCGGCACGGGCAATATAACCCGAAGTTAAACTACCCATCACAGTGTCTTCCATCAACTCTGAAGGATCACCTTCCGCAATCACTTCGGTATAGCCTTGCTGATCCATATGATTAATCAGACGGCAGATATAATCCGCAGCAATATCAACTTTTAAAGTCCAGGAGGCATTGATATAGCCAATAATCATGGCCATATTCGGCACATCGCTGACCATCACACCCTGATACAGCATATGTTTCGAGGTATCCAAAGGCTGATGATCAATGGTGGCTTTAACCCCGCCTAAAATCTGAATTTGCAGACCGGTAGCCGACACAATCACATCTGCGTCGAGATGTTTGCCAGATTTTAACTGGATGCCCTGTTCGGTAAAGGCTTCAATCTGGTCGGTTTCAACACTGGCCTGCCCTTCACGCAGCACTTTAAACAAATCTCCATCTGGCACCACACACAGACGCTGATCCCATGGATTATAGCTCGGGCTAAAGTGTTTCATATCCACTTTGCCTTTCAGCTGCATCTCAATTGACTTTAATAAAAATTTACGCAGCAGCTTCGGCTGTTTCTGTGCCAGCGCATACACACCGCGTTGCATACCAATATTTCGTGCCCGCGTCAGCTTATAAGCCAGCTCCTCCGGCAACACCTTGCGCATGTTGTTATAGATAAAATCTACCGATGGAATGGAAGCAATATAGGTCGGTGAGCGCTGCAGCATGGTGACATGCGCTGCACCGCCTTTGACCATTGCAGGCACCAAGGTAATAGCGGTAGCACCACTGCCAATAATCACCACTTTTTTACCAGAATAATCGAAGTTTTCCGGCCAATGCTGTGGATGAATAAAAGTACCTTTAAATGCCGACTGATTCGGGAAATCCGGCTGGAAGCCCTGATCATAATTGTAATAACCGGTACACCCCAGAACAAAATTGGCGATCCAGGTCTGTTTTTTGCCCTGTGCATTTTCAATCACCACAGACCATTTCTGGGTCTGGCTATCATAATTGGCAGACAGCACCCGATGCTGGAAATGAATTTTGGATTTCAGTTGATACTCTGCAATCACTTCTGACAGATAGTTCTTAATTGAAGCGCCATCAGCCAGAATGCTGTCTTGCGTCCAGGGCTTAAAATTAAAGCCAAAGGTCGACATATCCGAATCGGAACGAATACCCGGATATTTAAATAAATCCCAAGTGCCCCCAAAGCTCTCACGACGCTCGATAATTTCAAAGGTGCGCTGCGGGCAGTGTTTGGAAAGATGCGCGGCCAGACCAATACCAGAGATGCCCGCACCCACAATCAGAATATCAACATGCTTGTCCATTTTGTTTTTATACCTGTTCAACGTTCTGTTTTTATTAAAGCACAAATTTGACAATACTCAATGTCAAGTTTAATAAAAAGCGATAAAATTTATATCAATTCGGGACACAACAGAAAAATTGTCTGACAACTGGCCATAAAAAAAAAGGCCGGTTTAAAAAACCGACCTTTTTTAGAACAACTGAACTGCTCTTGCGAAATTATTTAACTTCGCGATCTACAAGTTCAACGTAAGCCATCGGTGCAGCATCACCTGCACGGAAGCCCGCTTTAAGAACACGTAGATAACCGCCGTTACGTTCTTTGTAACGAGGGCCAAGAACGGTAAATAATTTACCAACAGTTGCTGCATTACGAGTACGAGCAAACGCCAAACGACGGTTTGCAACTGTATCGTTTTTAGCTAAAGTGATTAAAGGCTCAGCAACGCGGCGAAGTTCTTTCGCTTTAGGCAAAGTTGTTTTAATTAACTCGTGCTCAACTAAAGCATTGGTTAAGTTTTGGAACAACGCCTTACGGTGGCTGCTGGTACGGCCTAATTTCACACCACTATTACGATGACGCATGGTGAATAGTCCTACTTAATTAACGGCTACGATAAGCGAAGCGGTCGTCCATGCGGAGACTAGCTGGTGGCCAGTTCTCTAAACGCATGCCGAGCTGCAAGCCTTTCGATGCCAGAACATCTTTGATCTCAGTAAGCGATTTTTTACCCAGGTTAGGTGTTTTAAGTAACTCAACCTCGGTGCGCTGTACAAGATCACCAATGTAGTAAATATTTTCTGCTTTCAAACAGTTAGCAGAACGAACAGTAAGCTCTAGATCATCTACTGGACGAAGCAAAATTGGGTCAACTTCTTCACGAGGTTCTTGAGCCACAGGTGCCTGATCTTTCTGAAGGTCAACAAAGATTGCAATTTGTTGTTGCAAGATTGTTGCCGCTTTGCGGATTGCTTCTTCAGGATCAACAGTACCGTTGGTTTCAAGATCAATGATCAGCTTGTCAAGGTCAGTACGTTGTTCTACACGCGCATTTTCTACGATGTAAGACACACGTTTGATCGGGCTATAAGAAGCATCTAACTGTAAACGACCCACTGGGCGAGTTTCGCCTTCTGGGAAACGTGAGTCAGATGTTTCATAACCACGGCCTTGAGCCACTTTCAAACGCATTTTTAACGCGCCTGATGCACTTAGAGTGCCGATCAAGTGTTCAGGGTTAACCACTTCAACATTGTGCGGTAAACGAAGGTCAGCTGCAGTAACGTCACCTGGACCTTGTTTTTCCAATGTCAAATAAGCTTCATTTTGATCGAATAGCTTAATAGACAATCCTTTCAGGTTCAGCAAGAGCTCGACGATGTCCTGCTGCAAGCCTTCTAAGGTACTGTACTCGTGCTCAACACCCTCAATTTCAACTTCAACCACAGCTGCGCCAGGTAAAGAAGAAAGAAGGATGCGACGTAAAGCATTACCAAGAGTATGACCAAAGCCACGCTCTAATGGTTCCAGAATAACTTTTGCCGAGGTCCCGCTAACCGCTTCGACCTTGATCGCTTGCGGAGTTAGAAACTCATTTGCAGTACGCGTCATTATTGCTACCTCAAGGATTATTTAGAATACAATTCTACAATCAAGCTTTCGTTGATTTCAGCAGGTAAATCAGAACGATCTGGTGCAGCTTTGAACGTACCTTCTAATTTAGCGTGATCAACTTCCATCCAAGAAGGGATACCACGTTGAGCAGCTAATTCAATTGCGTTTTTGATACGTAATTGTTGTTTAGCACCTTCGTGAACTGCGATCACGTCACCAGCTTTAACTTGGATAGACGCGATGTTAACACGACGGCCATTCAAAGTAATGCTACGGTGAGATACAAGCTGACGAGCTTCTGCACGTGTAGAACCAAAACCCATGCGATAAACGACGTTATCAAGACGGCTTTCAAGCAATTTCAACAAGTTTTCACCTGTTGCGCCTTTAACACGAGCTGCTTCTTTATAGTAATTACTAAATTGACGCTCTAAAACACCGTACATACGACGTACTTTTTGTTTTTCACGTAATTGTAGTGAATACTCAGATTGTTTGCCGCGCGCTTGGCCATGTTGACCAGGAGCTTTAGCGTGTTTTTTAGTTTTGACGTCAAATGGTTTAACGCCAGATTTTAGTTGCAGGTCTGTCCCTTCGCGGCGAGAGAGTTTGCATTTTGGACCAATATAACGAGCCATGAATGTTTCTCCTTACACGCGACGTTTTTTAGGTGGACGGCAACCGTTGTGAGGAATTGGAGTCACATCGGTAATGCTGTTAATTTTATAACCCACTGCACCTAATGCACGAACCGCAGACTCACGACCTGGACCAGGACCTTTTACAAGGACGTCCAAGTTTTTCAAACCGTAATCTAAAGCAGCTTTACCAGCAACTTCAGCAGCTACCTGAGCAGCAAACGGAGTTGATTTACGTGATCCACGGAAGCCTTGTCCACCTGAAGTGGCCCAAGCCAGTGCATTACCTTGACGATCGGTAATAGTCACAATGGTGTTATTAAAAGAAGCGTGAATGTGTGCAACACCTTCAGAGACGGTACGGGTGACCTTCTTGCGTGTGCGAGTATCTTTAGCCATCTTTTAGCTTCCAGAAATCTTATTTCTTAATTGGTTTGCGCGGACCTTTACGGGTACGTGCGTTAGTTTTGGTGCGTTGACCACGGACAGGCAAGCTGCGACGATGACGAAGACCGCGGTAGCAGCCTAAATCCATTAAACGTTTAATGTTCATGGAAATTTCGCGACGTAAGTCACCTTCGGTCGGAACCTTAGCAACTTCTGCACGAATCGCATCAAGCTGAGCGTCATCTAATTCACGGATCTTAGTGGTAGTAGCGATACCAGCAGCAGCTAAGATGTTCTTAGCAGTGTGGCGACCAATACCAAAGATGTACGTTAGAGAGATAACAGCATGCTTGTTATCCGGAATGTTTACACCGGCAATACGAGCCATTCAATTTTCTCCAAAAAGGCAGTTAAGATAATCAACCGCCCCACAAAAATCTTGAGGGGCGGATAATAACCTAATTAGCCTACTGAAATCAACAGGTCTTGATCAGATTAACCTTGACGCTGCTTATGACGAGGTTCTGCGCTGCAAATTACGCGGATAACCCCATTACGACGGATAACTTTACAGCTACCACAAATTTTCTTTACAGAAGCTTGTACTTTCATGATGAAACCTCTAAGTGCGCTTATCCCTTAGGATGAGCAGTCGTTTTTCTCATTAACGTTTGATTATCGTACTGGTGCGAGGTGAGATGTGCTTGAAGCTGAGCCATAAAGTCCATCACGACTACCACAACGATCAATAATGAGGTACCACCCAAATAGAATGGAATACCAAACGAGCTCTGCAATACCATCGGCATCAAGCAGACCACTGTGATATAAATCGAACCAATAAAGGTCAAACGATTGAGAATATGATCTAAGTAACGAGCAGTTTGCTCACCTGGGCGAATACCAGGCACATAAGCTCCGCTGCGTTTCAAGTTCTCTGACACTTCTTTCGGACTAAAAACTAGCGCGGTATAGAAATAACAGAAAAAGATAATTAACGCACCAAAGAGCACCAAATACAATGGCTGTCCAGGCGACAATACGAGTGCCAGATCTTGCAAGCTACGCTTGATAATCCCTGCATCAGGATCCGCACTTCCTACCCATTGACCCAGACTGGCCGGGAACAACAGCAGAGAGCTGGCAAAAATTGCCGGAATCACACCTGCCATATTAATTTTTAATGGCAAATGGGTTTGCTGTGCAGTAAATACACGACGACCTTGCTGTTTTTGAGCATAGTTTACCGGAATACGACGTTGCGCTTTCTCGATAAACACAATGGCTGCCAGTACCGCCAGTGACAACAGACCAAAAATCACCAGACCAATCAGGCTGGTTTGACCATTATCGACTGAAGATAGCGATTGCAAAATCAGATTTGGCAATCCGGCAACGATACCGGCGAAGATGATCATGGAAATACCATTGCCCACCCCACGTTCGGTAATCTGCTCACCCAACCACATCAGGAACATTGTACCCGCCACCAGCGAGGTGACTGCCGGAACGTAAAACGCAAGACCTGACGTTAAGGTAATCCCTTGACTGATCAGACCTGCACACATCCCGATTGCCTGTACTAAGGCAAGGAACAAGGTACCTTGGCGCGTATATTGATTAATCTTACGCTTGCCCTGCTCGCCTTCTTTCTTTAAAGCTTCCAGCGAAGGAACCACGGTTGACATCAGCTGCACGATAATCGACGCAGAGATGTAGGGCATGATCCCGAGAGCAAGAATCGACATTCGCTCTAATGCACCACCCGAAAACATGTTAAACAAACCCAGGATAGTACCTGAGTTTGCATTAAAAAGATTTTCAAGTGCGGCATTATTAATGCCTGGTACTGGAATATGCGCTCCTAGTCGAAATACCAATAACGCACCAATGAGAAACATCATTCGGCGAATAATTTCACGATATTTCACGTGAAATGGTTGGCCTTTCATCATATGTACATGACCTGAAGAACTAGGAGACATAGACACTGGAGATTACTCCTCGACTTTACCGCCAGCAGCTTCAACAGCAGCTTTAGCGCCTTTAGTCAATGCAACACCTTGAACAGTGAAAGCACGAGTAATTTCACCAGAAAGTACGATACGCGCACGGATCATGTCTTTACGCACAACGTTCGCCGCTTTTAAAGTTTCTAGGCTAACGATGTCGCCTTCAACTTTAGCAAGCTCAGATAAACGTACTTCAGCAGTTTTTAAAGCGATTTGGCTAGTGAAACCGAATTTAGGTAAACGACGATATAACGCAGTTTGACCACCTTCGAAACCTGGACGTACGCCACCGCTCTTACGTGATTTTTGACCTTTGACACCACGGCCACCAGTCTTACCTACGCCAGAACCGATACCACGGCCCAGACGACGGTTTTCACGTTTAGCACCTTCTGCAGGTGCAAGTTCATTTAAACGCAGAGTCATGGCTTATTCCTCTACACTAACCATATAGTAGACTTGGTTGATCATACCACGGTTAGAAGGCGTATCTTGCACTTCTACAGTATGACCAATACGACGCAGACCTAAACCTTTCAGGCAAAGCTTGTGATTTTTCAAGCGGTGCGATGCAGATTTAGTCTGGGTAACTTTAATCGTTTTCATGATTGATTACCCTTGAATTTGTTCTACAGTCAGACCACGTTTCGCAGCGACTTTCTCAGGAGAAGTCATATCACGCAGACCGTTGAAAGTCGCGTTTACTACGTTCGCAGCATTTGTAGAGCCATAACATTTTGTTAATACGTTACGCACGCCAACAGCCTCTAGAACTGCACGCATAGCGCCACCAGCAATTACACCAGTACCTTCAGAAGCAGGTTGCATGTAAACGCGGCTTGCACCGTGACGAGCATGAATAGGATGCTGAACAGTACCGTCAACAAGGTCAACAGTAATCATGTTGCGACGAGCAGCTTCAAGTGCTTTAGAAATAGCAGCTGGAACTTCACGCGCTTTACCACGACCAAAACCTACGCGACCATTACCGTCACCCACAACAGTTAATGCTGTGAAAGAGAAGATACGACCACCCTTAACAACTTTGGCAACACGATCAACGGCTACCAGCTTTTCAACAAGACCTTCGTTTTGTTCAACTTTAGCCATGATTAGAACTCCAAGCCGTTTTCACGAGCAGCATCAGCCAAGGCTTTGATACGACCATGATATTTAAAACCAGAACGGTCAAATGCAACTTTAGTTACACCAGCTGCTTTCGCACGTTCTGCGATTAAAGCACCAACTTTCTTGGCAGCTTCAACGTTACCAGTTGTACCAGCACGTAAAGTAGCATCTAAAGTAGAAGCTTGCGCTAAAACTTTGCCACCATCTGCTGAGATAACTTGAGCATAGATGTGACGCGGAGTGCGGTTTACACACAAACGAGTCGCACCCAATGCACGGATGTGCAAGCGTGTGCTTTTCGCACGACGCAAACGGGATTGTTTCTTTTCGTTCATAAGAACCTCGCGCCTTATTTCTTCTTAGCTTCTTTACGAAGTACAACTTCGTCAGAATAACGAACACCTTTACCTTTATATGGCTCTGGTGGACGGTAACCACGGATCTCAGCTGCTACCTGACCTAATAATTGCTTGTTAGCAGATTTCAGGATGATTTCAGTTGCAGTAGGAGTTTCTGCAGTTACACCTTCAGGAAGGCTGTAATCGATTGGATGAGAGAAACCAAGGTTAAGGTTAACAACAGTACCTTTAACCGCAGCTTTATAACCAACACCGATCAGTTGTAACTTACGTTCGAAACCTTCGTTCACACCTTTTACAAGGTTGTTTAATACAGCGCGAGCAGTACCAGCTTGCATCCAAGCGTCTTTCGACTCTTTTACTGGAGCAACTTGAAGAGTACCATCTTCCTGTTTTAGCTCGACCAGCGCATGCAGGTTGAAAGACAATGTACCTTTGCTGCCTTTCACTTCGACCTGCCGGCCGTTCTGAGTAACTGTTACACCGTTAGGTACAGTTACTGGGGCTTTAGCCACACGAGACATGAGGAATCACCTATTAAGAAACAAAAGCAATAACTTCACCACCAACGCCCGCAGCACGTGCAGCGCGATCAGTCATGATGCCTTTGCTTGTAGAAACAATTGCAATACCTAAACCTTGCTTAACGCTTGGAAGTGCATCTTTACCGCGATACTGACGTAGACCAGGACGGCTTACGCGTTTCACAGTTTCGATAACTGGTTTGCCTTCGAAATACTTTAATGTCAAAGTAAGAGTTGCTTTGCCTTCAACGTCAGCAACTTCTACATTGGCAATGTAACCTTCTTGTTGAAGTACGTTTGCAATCGCAACTTTCAACTTAGAGTTAGGCATAGAAACAGTTTGTTTCTTCGCCATTTGTGCGTTACGAACACGAGTTAACATGTCGGCAACGGTATCTTGCATACTCATTCTAGTCGCTCCTTACCAGCTTGCCTTAACAACGCCAGGTACATCACCTTGCATTACTGTGTCACGTAATTTGTTACGGCTTAAACCGAACTTACGGAAGTAACCATGAGGACGACCAGTTAAACCACAACGGTTACGAAGACGCACTGGAGACGCATTACGTGGTAATGCTTGTAACTTCATCATCGCTTCGAAACGCTCTTCGTCGCTTGCATTTACGTTTGCAATAACAGCTTTTAATTCAGCACGTTTTGCAGCGTATTTAGCAACAGTAGCTTCGCGTTTCAATTCGCGATTAATCATACTTTTCTTAGCCATATCGACCTCTTATTTGAACGGGAAGCCGAATGCACGCATAAGCGCACGGCCTTCGTCATCGGTGCGAGCAGTCGTAGTGATGGTAATATCCATACCACGAATACGATCAATCTTATCGAAATCGATTTCAGGGAAAACGATTTGTTCTTTAAGACCCATAGAGTAGTTACCACGACCATCAAATGATTTCGCAGAGAAACCACGGAAGTCACGGATACGAGGGATCGCGATAGAGATCAAACGGTCTAAGAATTCGTACATGCGTTCGCCGCGTAAAGTAACTTTACAACCAATCGGCCAACCATCACGGATTTTAAAACCTGCGATAGATTTACGAGCTAACGTAAGAACTGGTTTTTGACCAGCGATAGCTTGCATATCAGAAAGAGCACCATCAAGGAGTTTCTTGTCAGCAGCAGCTGCACCAACACCCATGTTGATAGTGATTTTAGTGATGCGAGGGATCTCCATCACATTCTTAATGCCCAATTGTTCTTGTAATTGAGCTTTAAGTTCGTCGTTGTAACGTGTTTTAAGTCTGGCCATTGCCTATTTCAACCTATTACTTCGCTACCGCCACTGATTCACCATTTGATTTGTAAACGCGAGTTTTCACGCCGTCAATCGTTTGGTAACCAACACGGTCAGCCTTTTGGGTTGTAGCATTAAAAATTGCCACGTTTGAAATATGAAGCGAAGCTTCCTGAGTTACGATGCCGCCTTCAGCGCCAGTAACACGGTTCGGCTTTTGATGCTTCTTAACCAGGTTAAGGCCTTCAACCTTAACGCGGTCATTAGAAACTGACAAAACAGTACCCTGTTTGCCTTTTTCTTTACCTGCGATCACGATTACTTGATCGCCTTTTTTAATCTTAGCCATGATTGCCTCTTATAGAACTTCAGGAGCCAATGAAATAATTTTCATGAACTGTTCAGTACGAAGTTCACGAGTCACTGGTCCGAAAATACGAGTAGCAATCGGCGCTTTGTTGTTGTTCAAAATAACGGCTGCGTTATCGTCGAAACGAATCACAGAACCATCTGGACGACGGATACCGAATTTTGTACGTACAACTACAGCATTCATCACGTCACCTTTTTTAACACGTGCGCGTGGAATTGCTTCTTTTACAGTAACTTTAATAATGTCGCCAACAGAAGCATAACGACGATGTGAACCACCAAGTACTTTAATACATTGTACGCGGCGAGCACCACTGTTGTCTGCTACGTCGAGCATCGTTTCGGTTTGAATCATTGCCCTACTCCAAAACCGAGCATCACCGGTCACAATTTCGAAAGGCTCAAAGAGTACTCGAAATTGACCGATGATGCAACAAGAACGTTAATTACTCAGCAGCTGCTTCAACAACTTCAACTAGAGTCCAAGACTTAGTTTTAGAAATTGGGCGGCTTTCTTTGATGGTTACAACATCACCGATTTTAGCGGTATTGTTCTCATCATGAGCATGTAATTTTGTTGAACGGCGGATTGATTTGCCATACAACGGGTGTTGAACACGACGTTCAATAAGCACAACAATAGACTTGTCCATTTTGTCGCTTACGACTTTGCCGGTTAACGTGCGGACTGTTTTATCACTCATTGTCCGTTCCCCTGTTTTTCGGTAAGGAGTGTCTTAATACGAGCAATAGTTTTACGAGCGACTTGCACTTCGTGCGATTTGCCCAATTGACCAGTTGCTTTCGCCATACGAAGACGGAATTGGTTAAGCTGTTGCTCATCAAGCAAAGCTTTCAACTCTTCTACCGACTTTTCACGTAGATCTTTAGTTTTCATTACATTACCGTCCGAGTCACGATAGTGGTTTTAAACGGAAGTTTAGCAGCAGCAAGCTTGAATGCTTCAGTTGCTAATTCATCGTTCACACCTTCCATTTCGTACAGGATCTTACCTGGTTTGATTTCGCAAACCCAGTATTCCACGTTACCTTTACCGTTACCCATACGAACTTCTAATGGTTTTTCAGTAATTGGTTTGTCCGGGAATACACGGATAAAGATCTTACCACCACGTTTAACACGACGGCTGATTGTACGACGCGCAGCTTCGATCTGACGCGCAGTCATACGACCACGTTCAGTCGCTTTAAGTGCGATAGAACCGAAAGATACAGTGCTACCACGGTGCGCTAGACCAGTGTTACGGCCTTTTTGAACCTTACGGAACTTAGTACGTTTAGGTTGCAACATGGATTATTCTCCTTTTTCAGCAGAACGATCATTGCGACGACCACGACGCTCTTGACCTTCACCACGACCGCGACCGCGTTTAGCTGGACGTTCTTCAGCTGGAGCTGGGTTCATGACTTGTTTCATGCCGCCCAAGATCTCACCACGGAAGATCCAAACTTTAACACCAATCGTACCGTAAGTCGTTTCAGCACGCATAGTCGCGTAGTCGATGTCCGCACGAAGTGTATGTAGAGGTACACGACCTTCACGATACCATTCTGTAC
This sequence comes from Acinetobacter sp. C15, assembly GCF_013420645.1. NCBI lineage: Bacteria > Pseudomonadati > Pseudomonadota > Gammaproteobacteria > Moraxellales > Moraxellaceae > Acinetobacter > Acinetobacter sp. C15. The sequence goes on along the minus strand of NZ_VOXR01000016.1, from coordinate 48,676 downwards.
GAGCGATCTCAGCACCGCCTAAACGGCCAGAAACTTCAACTTTGATACCTTTGGCACCAGCACGCATAGTGTTTTGAACCGCACGCTTCATAGCACGACGGAACATTACACGCTTTTCTAATTGAGAAGCGATTGCTTCAGCAACCAGACGTGCGTCTAAGTCTGGACGATCGATTTCGTTGATGCTTACTTGCGCTGGAACACCCATAATGTTGGTAAGTTCGCGCTGTAATTTCTCAATGTCTTCGCCTTTTTTACCGATAACGATACCAGGACGAGCAGTGCTAATAGTTACTTTAGCAGCGCCTGTCGGACGTTCGATAAGAATATTGCTTACCATTGCGTTCTTAAGTTTTTTAGTTAAAAACTCACGAACTTGAAGGTCTTTAAGCAAGTATTCAGCGTATTGTTTCGGATTCGCATACCAGTTAGCGTTATGACGTTTCACAACACCTAGGCGGATACCGATTGGATGAACCTTCTGACCCATATCAAACCCCTACCTTAACGGTGATGTGACAAGTACGCTTAGTAATACGATCTGCACGGCCTTTAGCACGTGGCATAATACGTTTCAGGCTCATGCCTTCATCAACGTAGATCGTAGAAACTTTAAGGTCGTCTACATCTAAACTGTTATTGTGTTCAGCATTTGCAATTGCAGATTCCAACGCTTTTTTAACCAGTACAGCAGCTTTTTTGTTGCTGAAGTTCAGGATGTTAAGCGCATGCGCAACAGATTTGCCGCGAATAAGGTCTGCAACCAAACGTGCCTTTTGTGCCGAGATAGCGGCACCGCGTAATTTAGCAGTTACTTCCATCATAGCACCTATTAACGTTTAGACTTCTTGTCAACACCGTGACCACGATAGGTACGAGTTGGCGCGAATTCACCTAGTTTATGGCCAACCATGTGTTCAGTAACGATTACTGGAACGTGGTTACGACCATTGTGTACAGAAATTGTTAGACCAACAAAATCCGGAAGAATCATCGAACGACGCGACCAAGTTTTGATCGGCTTACGAGAGTTGCTCGCAACAGCCGCTTCAACCTTAGCGAACAAGTGCGCATCGACGAATGGGCCTTTTTTCAATGAACGAGGCATTAGTCAGATTCCTTTACTTGTTACTTAACGCGACGGTCGCGAATAATCATCTTAGTCGTACGCTTGTTGGTACGTGTCTTGTACCCTTTAGCTTTTTGACCCCATGGGCTTACAGGTTGAATACCTTTGTTACGCCCTTCACCACCACCGTGTGGGTGGTCAACCGGGTTCATCGCCATACCACGTACGGTAGGACGAACGCCACGCCAACGTGAAGCACCTGCTTTACCAAGTGAACGCAAGTTGCTTTCTGAGTTAGAAACTTCACCCAATACAGCACGACATTCAACGTGTACTTTACGCATTTCACCAGAACGTAAACGAACGATAGCGTAAGAACCGTCACGACCCAACAACTGAACTGAAGTACCAGCTGAACGAGCTAACTGCGCGCCTTTACCGATTTTAAGTTCGATGTTATGAAGTGTAGAACCGATAGGCATGTTGCGAAGTGGCAAGCAGTTACCTGGACGAATTGGAGCATCGTTACCAGACTGTACTTTATCACCAGCACGTAAGCCTTTAGGCGCAATAATATAACGACGTTCACCGTCAGCATACTTCAGCAGTGCGATGTGTGCAGTACGGTTAGGATCGTATTCAATACGCTCAACTACAGCAGGAATGCCGTCTTTGTTACGTTTGAAGTCAACGATACGGTAGTGCTGTTTGTGGCCACCACCAACGTGACGAGTCGTAATGTGACCGTTGTTGTTACGACCACCAGTACGTTTTTTAGCTTCTACCAACGGAGCATATGGCGCGCCTTTGTGAAGGTGATCATGAACCACTTTCTCTACAAAGCGACGTCCTGGAGACGTTGGCTTACATTTTTGAATAGGCATAATTTTCGTCCTTATTCCGCTGCGGTTTCAGCGGTATCGCCCAAGTCAGCCATTTCAACATCTTGGCCAGCTTTCAGGGTGACGTATGCTTTTTTAACATCAGAACGACGTCCGATAGTTTTACCAAAGCGTTTAGTCTTACCTTTAGTGATAGTCGTGTTAACTTTAACAACTTCTACACCAAATAATTGTTCCACTGCTTTTTTGATTTCAAGCTTGTTTGCATTTAATGCAACCTTGAACACTTGAACACCAGCAGTTTCACCTAAAACTTGTGCTTTTTCTGAGAATACAGGTCCTTGTAGGACTTGATATAAACGTTCGTTGTTCATCCGAGTTCTACCTCAATTTTCTTAGCAGCAGCAACAGACATTACAACTTTATCGAACGCGATCAAGCTAACAGGATCGATTGCAGTAGCGTCAACCACATCAACGTGTGGAAGGTTGCGAGCTGCAAGGTATAGATTCTCATCTACAGCTTCAGTAACGATCAATGCGCGAGTTGCATTCAAGTCGTTCAGTTTTGCAAGCAATGCTTTAGTTTTAGGCGCTTCAACAGCAAACTCTTCAACTAATACAAGACGATCTTGGCGAACAAGTTCAGCTAAGATACATTGCATTGCACCGCGGTACATCTTACGGTTCACTTTTTGAGACCAGTCTTGTGGACGAGCAGCAAAAGTTTTACCACCGCCAACCCAGATTGGGCTACGAATAGAACCAGCACGAGCGCGGCCAGTACCTTTTTGACGGAATGGCTTTTTACCACCGCCAGAAACGTCTGCACGTGACTTCTGAGCTTTAGAACCTTGACGACCACCAGCTAAGTAAGCTGTAACAACTTGGTGTACAAGCGCTTCGTTAAATTCACGGCCGAAAGCTACTTCAGACAATTCAACAGCAGAGCCGGAAACAGTTTTTAAATTCACGTTATTTCCCCTCAGGCCTTGATAGTAGGACGAACAGTTACGTCGCCACCAGTAGCACCAGGAACCGCGCCTTTAACAACTAGAACTGAACGCTCTGTGTCGATTGCAACGATTTCAAGACCCTGTGTAGTTACGCGTTCAGCACCTAAATGGCCAGCCATTTTTTTGCCTTTGAATACGCGACCAGGAGTCTGGTTTTGACCTGTAGAACCTAGAACACGGTGAGAAACAGAGTTACCGTGAGTAGCGTCTTGAGTACGGAAGTTCCAACGCTTAACACCACCTTGGAAACCTTTACCTTTAGATGTGCCAGTTACGTCAACGATTTGACCAACTGTGAACAAATCTACAGTAAGCGTACCACCAACTTCACGACCTTCAAGCTCAGCTTCTGTAACGCGGAATTCTTGAACCAGACGACCAGCAGCAACACCCGCTTTCGCAAAGTGACCTTTCTGAGCGTTAGTTACGCGAGATTCGCGACGTTCACCAGTAGTGATTTGAATCGCTTGATAACCATCAGTTTCAAGCGTTTTGATTTGTGTGATGCGGTTAGGATCAACCTCAATCACTGTAACAGGTACAGAAACACCAGCATCTGTAAAGATACGGGTCATACCGCACTTGCGACCGACTAAACCAATAGCCATGTGCATAAACCTCTAAAAAAGCGGCTTAATTAACTTAGAGCGTTAATTAACCGAAAGCCTTAACCCAATGCGATCTGAACATCAACACCAGCTGCAAGATCTAATTTCATCAATGCATCTACAGTTTTGTCTGTAGGTTGAACGATATCGATCAAACGTTTGTAAGTGCGGATCTCATATTGGTCACGCGCATCTTTGTAAACGTGCGGTGATGTAAGAACGTTGAAGCGTTCGATGCGAGTAGGCATCGGGATTGGACCACACACTTGTGCGCCAGTACGCTTAGCGGTTTCTACGATCTCTTGAGCAGATTGATCAATTAAACGGTGATCAAAAGACTTAAGACGGATACGAATTCTCTGGTTAGACATACCAGTTAACTCCAAGCCAAAATATATAAAGAATCACTCTTGACGCATCTCACCCCACTAATAAAGGCAAGTGTCAAGAGCAGTGAAATATCACTAAGGTCGTGATCGATGCCACGACTGTAACGATAGTTAACCACTTTCTTCGCGGTTAACCCCCTTAATATCAAAGGGTCGCCCATTATAACGATTGTTTAATGCATAAGCAAATCCTTTTGTGGCTTTTTACATCATTTTTCAAATATTTCGACAAATCAATTGTTTAATAATTATACAGCCCGCCGCTGCGCTGCAGTTTGCTGTAACACATAATCTATCGCCTGATTTAATATCTGATTTCCTTGAATAAATTTATTTTTATTGGCGCGCTGCAGCTGCTCTACCGATTGCACATAAGGTCCCTGAAACAGGGCCAGCTCTTCTTCATCTTCCAGGAATAATTGCAGGCTTTCTGGCGTGGTTTCCGGGTGAAACTGAAAGCCCAGTACATTTTTGCCAATCTGATACATCTGATTGCGACAGGCATCATTTTCGGCCAGATGCACAGCCCCTTTGGGAATCTCGAAGCTTTCACTGTGCCACTGCATGACATTAAACTGCTCCGGCAACTGAAAATAGTCTGGTGGCACATGACTAACCTTGCGTACCTCGTGCCAGCCCAGCTCCTGTACAGGATTGCGACTGACGGCCGCGCCCAGCGCATTGGCGATCAGTTGCCCACCCAGACACAGACCAATGGCCGGTTTTCCCATGGCCAAATAACGCCTGAGCCAGCGTTTTTCCATTTTTAACCAGGGGAAATTGGCTTCATCATTAACGCTCATGGTGCCGCCCATGACAATTAACAAATCGACCTCCTCAATCTGCGGTAGCGCTTCAATATCCAGTGCTGAATCAACCGGCAAGGCAAAAAATTCTGTGGCACTGATCTCTGCATTTAACCGTTTTAAATGCGTATAACAACTTCCAAATCCTTCACCAGCAATATGCTGAAAATAATGTACTTTTAAATGCGACGCCATGCGCTGAAACCTGTTGTTGTAGCTCTGCTTTTAGGTTTTGCAAAAATGAAGCCAACTTTAGTGCTGCATGTTCAAAGTCAAATAAATACAGCCAGATATGGCACAACTGATCCTTTTCTCTTAAGCTAAATTCAATTAATTGTCCTGATTTGAGCGAAGTCGTGAAAAAAAATCCGCAAACCGAACTGATTCATGCACCACGAAAAGCCCCTCAACTGATTTCTACGGTTCAACCTCCCCTCTATCGTGCATCGACGATTATTTTTAACAACACCGATGCACTGTTTAATCGCCACTGGACCGATGTCTATGACTATAGTTATGGCACGCACGGCACGCCGACGACCTTTACTTTAGGTGATCACATCGCGCAGATCGAAGGCGGCCTCTATCACCTGCTGGCGCCGAGCGGCCTTTCTGCGATTAATCTGGTCAATTCCTGCTTGTTAAGCCAGGGTGATGAGGTCTGGGTTCCGGACAATATTTATGGCCCGAATATGGAGCATCTGCGTAATCTGCAGCAGCGTTATGGCATTGCCGTCAAGGTCTATAACCCGGTGGAGGTAGAAAGCTTTAACCCAAGTGATAAAGCCAAACTGTTATGGCTCGAAGCGGCTGGTTCGGTGACGCTGGAGTTTCCGGACTTAATTGGTCTGATAAAAAAAGCCCAAGCTCATAGCATTCTGACTGCGCTGGACAATACCTGGGGCGCAGGACTGGCCTTTAATGCCTTTGATTTTGGCGAGGACCACTTAAGCGTAGATCTGACCGTACATGCGCTGACCAAATATCCAAGCGGGGGTGGCGATATTTTAATGGGCTCGGTGGTGACGCGTGACCAGAAGCTCCATCATCAATTATTCCGGATGCATGCCATTCAGGGGATTTGTGTCAGCGGAGATGATACGGCGCAAATCCAGCGCAGTCTGGCCTCCATGCAGCTGCGTTACCAGCAACAGTCACAATCAGCACTGACCTTGCTGAACTGGCTAAAACAGCAAAAAGAGCTGGTTCAGGTCCTGCATCCGGCTGATCCGGACAGTGCCGGTCATGCATACTGGAAAGACATCTGCAAGGAGGGTCACAGCGCCGGACTGGTTAGTGTGATTTTTGATGCGCAATACAATTTAAACGATATTCGAGCATTCTGTGATGCATTAACCCTGTTCAAGCTGGGCTTTAGCTGGGGGGGACCGGTCAGCCTGGTAATGCTGTATAACCTTAAAGAGATGCGTGTGCTTGAGCATCAACACCTAAAACAAGGTTTGCTGGTGCGTTTCTGTATAGGACTGGAACATCCGGATGATTTAATTCAAGATATAGCGCAAGCACTACAACATTTAAAGCAGCATAAAAACGAATAACAACGAGGATCAGTACAGTATGGGTACACCAATTACCATTGCCAAAAAAAACCGTGATACCACACAAGCGATAGTCTTACATTCCCAGTTTGCCAACCGGCATGGCCTGATTGCCGGTGCAACCGGTACCGGTAAAACCGTGACCTTAAAAGTCCTGGCAGAAAGTTTTTCCCGCATTGGTGTCCCAGTCTTTCTGGCCGATGCCAAAGGCGATGTTTCCAGTCTGGCGCAGGCTGGTTCCAGCAATCCCAAATTTGATGAACGGATTAAAAGCCTGGGTATTGACAGTATTCCCTTTGCTGCCTCGCCGGTGGTGTTCTGGGATTTATTTGGTGAACAGGGCCATCCAATTCGCACCACCATCTCCGAAATCGGACCGCTACTGCTAGCCCGGATGCTGAATTTAAATGACACCCAGGAAGGTGTACTGTCGGCAGTGTTTCGGATTGCCGATGATCAGGGCCTCCTGCTGATTGACTTTAAAGACCTGAAAGCCATGCTCAGCTATGTCAGCGAACATGCGGCAGAGTTAAAGGCCGACTATGGCAATTTATCTCCAGCCAGTCTGGGCGCGATTCAGCGCAATTTACTGGCACTGGCCGATCAGGGCGGTGATCTGTTTTTTGGCGAGCCCAGCCTGAATATTCTGGATTTCATGCAGACCGATGCCCAGGGACACGGCAACATCAACCTGCTGGCTGCAGACAAGTTGATGCACACCCCGAAACTGTATGCGACCTTTTTATTGTGGATGCTATCAGAGCTGTTTGAACAGTTGCCGGAAGTTGGTGATATGGACAAACCCAAGCTGGTGTTCTTCTTTGATGAAGCGCATTTACTGTTTGACAATGCCAGCCCGGCCCTGCAGGAGAAAATTGAGCAGGTAGTCCGCCTGATTCGCTCCAAAGGCGTCGGAATTTATTTTGTCACCCAGAATCCGCTGGATTTGCCTGAAAGTGTACTGGGACAGCTCGGCAACCGGGTGCAACACGCCTTGCGCGCCTTTACCCCGAAAGATCAGAAAGCGGTCAAAACCGCTGCCGAGACCTTCCGTGCCAATCCGGAGTTTCAGGTAGAACAGGCCATTACCGAACTGGCCGTCGGTGAAGCCCTAATTAGCTGTCTGGATGAACAAGGCACGCCGCAGATTGTAGAGCGCGGCTGGGTGATGCCGCCCTACTCCTCGTTTAGCCCGATTAGCCCTGAACAGCGCAAGGCACTGATGAGCCAGAGTATTGTCGCCGATGTATATGAGCAGAGTCTGGACCGGGACAGTGCCTATGAAATGCTGCAACAGAAAGTAGCGGAACGCCAGCAACAGGCTGAACAGGCCGCGCTCGAACAGCAACGCGCCAAAGAACAGGAAGCTTTAGCCAAGCAGCAAGCCAAAGAACAGGCTGCTTTGGCCAAACAGCAGGCGCGGGAACAGGAACGTCTGGCCCGCGAACAGCAAAAAGAAGCTGAACGCACTGCACGACAGCGTGAAAAGCTGACTCAGGATATTGTCGGCACCTTTGCCAAGAGTGCAGCCCGAACCTTAGGCGGCAGCACCGGACAGAAAATTGTCCGCGGATTATTAGGCTCCCTGTTTGGCCGAAAATAATCAAAAAACCGATAGGAACCGCTTTCATTATGGGATATTTTTATATCCCATAATTTTTTTATGGTTTTTTAAAAACAGTGCTTGCACTGGCGTTTTTTAAAATGTATTTTAAATACATCTTATAAATAACCAGCCATGAGAGATCAGCCATGACTCCACAGCAAATTGACCTTGTAAAAGCAACTGTTCCTGTTCTACGTGAAAATGGTGTGGCCCTGACCAGCTATTTCTATAACCGCATGTTGGGGAATAATCCGGACCTTAAAGAAACCTTTAACCTGGGTCATCAACGCAGTGGTGCGCAGGCGCAGGCACTGGCAGGTGCGGTACTGGCCTATGCAGAAAATATTGAAGATCCATCAGTACTGGCGCCAGTAATTGAACTGGTCGCACACAAGCATGTCAGTCTGAATATTCAAGCTCCGGACTATAATATTGTCGGTGAAAACCTGCTGCACTCCATCAGCGAAGTGCTGAATATTTCCATGGATGATCCACTGATTGATGCCTGGGCCGCCGCGTATGGCCAGCTTGCAGAAGTGTTTATTAATACCGAACGTGCCATTTACGAGCAGCATCAGCAAACTCAAGGCAGCTGGTTAGGCTGGCGTAATTTCAAAATCGCCAAGAAAGTGGTAGAAAGCGACGAAATTACCTCGTTCTACTTTGAACCGGTCGATGGTGGTGCCTTACCAAAATATGAAGCCGGCCAATACATTTCAGTACGTGTTTTTGTCCCTGAACTGGACCTGAAACAACCACGTCAATACACGCTGTCAACCAGCCCGCAGCAAGACTACTTACGTATTTCAGTGAAACGCGAACCGGGTAATGGCGCCGACAAGATTGCAGGCTGGGTATCTAATGCGCTGCATCAGCTGCCAGAAGGTGCAGAACTTGAAATTTCAGCGCCAACCGGAAACTTCTACCTGATCGACAGCAACAAACGTAATGTGTTCATCAGTGGTGGTGTTGGCTTAACCCCAATGATTGCGATGCTGAACCAGCTGGTCACTTTAGATGTGCCACAACCGGTGACCTTCATTCATGCCTGCCGCAGCAAACAGGTACATGCCATGAAACAGCATATTCAGGACATCAAGGCGAAGTATCCACGTATTCATACCTTTACAGCCTATGAATTCCCGAATACCGAAGATGTGTTAGGTCAGGATTATGATGTGGCCGGTCGTCTGGACCTGAGCACCATGGATGCTGCCTTATTACCGGAAAATGCTGATTACTACCTGTGTGGCCCAATGCCATTCATGGCCGAGCAGCAAAAAGCCTTACTGGCACGTGGTATTAAAGCCGAACAGATTCACAGTGAAGCGTTTGGTACGGGTGGTGTACGTCACTAAAACCCCACACGTGTAAAACATAGGAGGGCTAGTCTGCTTATGGTAGACTAGCCTTCTTGTATTTCAACTTTGAAAAATATTTGTGCGATCATGCAATTAAATAAATTCACCGACTATGCATTACGTATTCTGCTGTATATCTCCCCACCGCGAGATCTGCCGTATACGATTGCGGAAATTGCGCAGGATTTGCATGTTTCCCACAACCATCTGGTTAAAATTGTGCATTTCATGGGTAAACAGGAATGGCTGATTACCACCCGCGGTAAAGGGGGCGGCCTGCGTTTAAATCCGGATGCACGGGCACTGAAGCTGGGCCAGATCGTGCGTATTTTGCAACGTGAAACCCAGATTGTGGAATGTAATACCCCGCCGTGCATGCTGCGCAGCCGCTGTGGCTTAAAAGGCATTTTAGATCAGGCGCTGGAACAGTTTTATCAGAGTCTGGACCAGTACACCCTGTCCGACGTGTTAGATACTCCTGCACCGGCACAGTGGAGCACACAATCGCCAATTCAGCTGATCAATCTCTGAGTTAGATAACTTTTGCACACAGCTACAGCAAAGTTCGCGTGTCTGCGCGAGTTGATCTATAATACCGCTTTGTAAAAGCAGTGATGAAGTTAAGTTATGCACCATAGCAGAGGAAAATCGAAAAACACTAAGGCCGCTAATGCGCCGAAGCAAAAGATTAGCTATGAGAAAAAAGCTGATCCTGCGATTACCGAATATGCCGTTCGTGCCCTGAACTGGCTACGTAAAGCCGAATTCCTGATGAGTGCACCAAAGCTGAATCTCTGTGTAGAAGATAGCGGCTATGAGGTGGCCTTTGCCGGACGTTCCAATGCTGGCAAATCCAGTGCGATTAATGCCCTCACCAACCAGAAACAGCTGGCACGTGCCTCGAAAAAACCGGGCCGTACCCAGATGATCAACTTCTTTAGTCTGGGCAATCCAGAGCAGCGTCTGGTCGATTTACCGGGTTATGGCTATGCCGCAGTACCTGAATCAATGAAAATTGTCTGGCAAAAAGAGCTGGAAAACTACCTGATTCATCGCAAGAGCTTACAGGGTCTGGTGTTGCTGATGGATATTCGCCATCCGCTGCAGCATTTTGATGTGATGATGCTGGAATGGGCTTATTCCCGTCATCTGTTTGTGCATGTTTTGCTGACCAAATCCGACAAGCTGAATCGTGGCCCGGCCAATAAAGTCCTGCTGGAAGTGAAACAGCAACTGAAAAAGATGAAGCTGGATTTCTCGATTCAACTGTTCTCCTCGCTCAATCGTCAGGGTCTGGAAGAACTGGCCAGTGTAATGGCCGGTCGTCTGAACTTTACCCTGGAACAATCACAGCAGTTTGATCTGGCCAGCATTCCGGAAGCTACGGCAGATGAACTGGAAGCAGAAGAGCTACCAGATCCTGAAGCTGTTGAACAGCTGACTGAAACGGCCGCCAAAGAGCCATAAGCTTTACATCTGCTTAATCCTGTCCGACAATAATTTACATCTATTGATATTGGAATGTCCCCTATTGCTAGTTTCAATGGGGGATATTTTTTTCATACTCATGCTGAGCATAATTTGAACCGCATCACATTTTAGAGGTGCAATACAGCATGAAAGAACTCCTCTCACGTTTTCGCCGCGCCGCCCGTGGCTCACCCATTGGCTACTTTATTCAACCGCGTAAAGTCCGCTTTGAATGGCAGGACACCCCCATCGACTGGATTCCGCAGCAGCCTTTCGCCAGTTATTTTATTAATGAAATTAACATGATTCTGCCGGCCGGCGAGTTCTGGTTTTGCCGGCTGTACAATAAGGTCTTGCCGCAGATTCAGGATGAAAAACTGAAACAGGATGTGCAGGCCTTTATCCGCCAGGAAGCTATGCACGCCCAGGCGCATAACTCGGCCAACCAGGATTATTTAACTGAACGCCAGATTGATATTCAGCGCAACATCAGCCTGATGAACGGGCTGTTTAACCAGTTACTGGCCGATCGGCCTTTAGGTCTGCAATTGCCACAATGGAGCGAACGGCACTGGGATCTGTTCCGTTTGGGTATTGTCGCTACGGTAGAACACATGACCTGCGTGCTGGGTAAATATGCGCTGTATAACCGCGAATGGCAGCGTCAGGGCGCCGACCCGGCCATGCTGGATCTGGTGAAATGGCACGGCGCAGAAGAAATCGAGCATCGCACCGTGGCCTTTGACCTGTACCGGCATTTGGGTGGCAGTTATCTGGCCCGTTATTATCTGAGCCTACTGGTGATTGCCGGGGTAATTGGCCTCTGGATTGATGGCGCGGCGCATATTATGCGGCAGGACCCGCGTTATGCATCAATCCGGCCGGCTCTGTATAAACCGTGGATCTGGCGGGAATGGTACCGCACTGCACAGGCCAATAACGGCTTATTGCCCTCACCGTTCTGGCTGGTATCGCAGCAGTTGGGCTATTTAATGCCGTGGTATGACCCGCTGCATGAAGCCAAAACCGAAGATGCGCTGGCCTATCTGCAAGCCTCCCCGGCAGCACAGCGCGCCCAGCTTAAAGTCGCGTAAAGCATCCACCTGGTGCAGAATTGCAGAGATACAATTGCCCGACACAGGCAGCACTGTGTCGAGCCAGATTTCCGCTAAGATAAAAATCAGACTTGAATGAAAAGGCAGGAACAATGCGCGCATCTTTGAGTGTGATCACGCTGGCTGTGCAGGATTTAGACGCAGCTTTGCGCTTTTATCAGCAAGGTTTGGGCTGGCAGAGTGAAGGTATCGTCGGGCAGGAATTTGAACAGGGCGCAGTGGCGTTTATCACGCTGGATTCAGGCCTGACACTGGCACTGTGGCCGCAGGCTGCCTTGGCGCAAGATTCAGGCCTGCCCCTGAGCCGTTTTTGCCCGACCCAAATCAGTCTGGGGCATAATGTGCATAGTCCGCTGGACGTAGATCAGGTGATGCAGCAGGCCGAGCGTGCCGGTGCCACCATTGTCAAACCGGCACAAGCCACCTTTTATGGCGGTTATGCCGGTTATTTTCAGGACCCCGATGGCCATCTTTGGGAAGTGGTCTGGAATCCGTGCTGGGAAGATACTCAGGATTGAGTTGCGATCTCATCGTCGCGGGTATAACGGTCAACCACCACACTAATCATCATATCACCCTGGACATTGACTACGGTACGTACGGTATCCAGCAAACGGTCAATCGGCAGTAAAATGGCAATTGCTTCTGCCGGCAGACCGACCGATTGCAGCACCATAATCATGGTGACCATGCCGGCACTTGGAATTCCCGGCGCGCCCAAGGAGGCAATCATGGCGGTGGCACAGACCACCAACTGCTGGCCCAAGGTCAAATCCAGTCCCATTAAATTGGCAATAAACAGCGCCGCAGCGGCTTCATATAAGGCCGTGCCATCCATATTCAGCTGTGTACCGAGCGGAATTACAAAGCCAGCTGTTTGCGGACGCACCTTCAGATTTTCCTGGGCGCATTTCATCGAAAGTGGCATGGTGGCCGAACTGGAACTGGTAGCAAATGCAGTAATTAAAGCAGCGCGGGTTCCTTTAAAGAAGGTCACCGGATTCATTTTGCCAAATAGCCATAGCAGTAGCGGCAGTACCACCAGACCATGAAAAATCGTGGTGCCGGTTACCACTACGGCAAACTCAGCCAGACGGCTGAGCACGGTCACATCTTCGGTGGCAATCAGCTTGGCCAATAGCGCAAAAATCCCCAGCGGTGCCAGTTTCATCACCCAGCCGATCATCAGCATCATGATGTCAAAAAACTGATGACTAAGCCGGCGCACAGTCCGGAACTGCTCACCACCTTTGACCAGCGCCACCCCGACAAATAAGGCAAACACCACCACCGCCAGCACATTGCCCTCGGCAAAGGCCTTAAACGGATTAATCAGGGTGTTTTGAATAAAATTGGTGAAGAAAGACGACGGCGTTAAGGTATCTGGCGTCTGATGCTGGCTCATCGCGTCCTGGAATAAACGCACATCTACACCTTTGCCGACTTCAAACAGATGCGCACAGGCCAGACCTAAAATGAGTGCCAATGTGGTGGTGGTCACACAGCACAGCAAGGTAATTTTCCAGACCCGGCTCAGCTGGCCAGAAGCCTGCAGGTTGGATACCCCGACCACAATCGAACTGAAAATCAGGGGAATCAGCAGCATTTTCAGCAGGCCGATAAAAATACTGCTGGCAATACTCAGGCCATATAAACTGCCGTCATAAAATGCGCTGCCCGGCAACAGGTTCAACAAAAACCCGAATAGAACCCCTAAAATTGCGGCCACCAGAATTTGTGTATTTAAGCTCATGGGTGCATATATTGTGATGTCATCTTGCTTGGCACTATGCCATGCGAGCTGCGCTGAATCGAGCATTATTTTGTCAAAAGCAAATCCAGCTCAGAAAAAAAGCCCGGTGCCAGAAAAACTGGCATAAGATGTGCTTTATCAGTGCATTACCTTGTTTTTAAGACTAAAAGAGTAACCTCATGAAAAAACTCGCCCTTATTCTTGCACTAATTTGTAGCACCTCTCAGGTTTTTGCCCATTCTTCGGGCAACAGCAAGGCACAAGGCTGCCATAAACATGCACCAAGTGATCTGCCGCATTGCCATTGAAGGTGGGATAAAAAAAGCCGAATCAGTTGATTCGGCTTTTTTATTGAGGTGAGCTTACTGGGTTTCAATTTCGCGTAAGCGAATTAAACCTTCCTGCGTGGTGCTACAGACCAGCTCGCCGTTTTGCCACATACGGCCAAAGTTCAGGCCACGCGAACTGTTACTGATGGTGGCTTCCATGTCATACAGCATCCAGTCATCGACCCGGAATGGCTTATGGAAATACATGGCATGGTCGATACTGGCACATTGCAAACTTGGCGACAGATAACTCAAGCCATGCGGACGCAGCGCGGTGGTCATCAGGGTAAAGTCTGAATAAAAGGCAGCAATGGCCTGATGCAGGGCAATTTCATCCTGCTCCGCTGCAATCGGACTATGCGTACGGATATAGTGCGCATAAGACGGTGCTTCCGGCTGCGGCTGAAACGGATTACTTAGATTCACCGGACGGATTTCCACATGCCGGTCACGGGTAAAGCTGGCACGAACGTTTTTCGGAATAAACTCGACAATGCTCTGTACCAGTTCTGCTTCATTTTTTAACTGTTCCGGTGCCGGATATTCAGGCTCGGAAATCTGGTAATTCAGCCCTTCTTCTGGCGCAGCAAAAGATACCATACACATAAAGATGGTCCGGCCATGCTGGATGGCTCGCACCTGACGGCTAACAAAGCTCTTGCCTTCACGAATCCGGTCCACTTCATAAATAATCGGTGCGTTGACATCGCCACCAAACAGGAAGTAGGCATGTAAGGAATGCGCCGGACGGTCGGTGGTATACGAGGCTGCACGCAGTGCCTGGCCCAGCACCTGTCCACCGAACACGCGCTTACCGACCAGATTGCGGCTGATGCCTCGGTAGATATTTTCTTCAAGTTTTTCCAGGCTAAGCAGTTCAACCAGTTCCTGAGTCAGTGCATTCATGCGGGGAAACCTATGTCGGGATATTTAAAAATCAAAACAAGCAAAATAGAAACAGCTCAATCTTGCCTATTTTGCCATATTTGTCGACTAAAACACTAAAGTTTAACTGACTGCCCTGTCACGGCTCCCGTATAATGCGCCGCACTAAAAATACGATTTTTAACGATAAAATTGAGCACTAAAGATAGAATTTGTCAGAAAATGTCAGGCTATTTTTCGCTACAATTAGATTCATTATTTTTTTCCTCAGATAATCTGCGGTACTGGTCATTGATTTAGGAGTTGGTATGTCCAAGAGTGGTTTTGGTCAAATTTATCGTCAGCTTTCAAGCAAACTGCTTGATCTGGTGGTAACCCCGCATGTACTGGGCGAGGTTCCTGCCGAAGCAGCAGCGACAGACCATTCAGAACAGCCGACCCAAAAAATTGTCTGCTATGTGCTACAGAACCATTCCCGCAGCAATGCCCTGGTCCTTGATGGTGAAACACGCCGCTTAAAGCTGCCGCCCGCATTAGACCCGATGCAGATTGGCCAGTACAAGGAAAAAGCTTCGATTCTGTTTTTACAACACTATGATGAAAACAATCTGCTAAATCCGCCGCCGCACGCCTTTCCGCCGCGTTTGCTGCGCCTGATTGAACTGCTGGAGCAGCACCCGGAACTGGATATTGAGCTGATTCCGGTCACGGTCCTCTGGGGCCGCGCGCCAGATAAAGAAGATTCATGGCTCAAACTGCTCCTGACCGATACCTGGGCCACGCCGGGTACCGTCAAGCAGCTGGTCAATATTGGCCTGCATGGTCGCCAGTCCTATCTGGAGTTTCATGAGGCACAGTCTTTAAGAGCCATGGTTCAGACCGCCAAGATGCAGGCACCAAACCTGTCGCCAGCGACCTGTATTATTAATACCTTAAATAATTATTTAGACAGCCAGCGCGAAGTGGTATTAGGTCCGGATTTATCGGATCGCCGTAATGTGATGCACAGCCTGATTAAAGCGCCGGATGTACAAGAAGCCATTCGCCGCGAAAGCATCCGCAGTAAAATCAGCATGATTGAAGCCGAGCGCCGTGCTATTGGCTATTTAAATGAAATCGTGTCGGACTATTCCTATGCCGCCATCCGCTTTGCTGAAACGGCGCTAACCCGTTTATGGACCCAACTCTATGATGGCGTCGAGGTGCATAATTTCAGTACCGTGCGTGAGCTGGCCAAAGACTACGAAATTATTTATACCCCGTGCCATCGCAGTCATATCGACTATTTATTGCTGTCTTATGTGATTTATAAACGCGGCATGATGGTGCCGTACATTGCCGCTGGCGATAATCTGAACATGCCCTTTGTCGGTCAGTTATTACGTGGTGGCGGGGCTTTCTTTATTCGCCGGACTTTCCGTGGCAATGGCCTGTACACCACCGTATTTAAGGAATATCTGTACAGCATTCTGTCACGCAACACGCCGCTGGAATACTTTATTGAAGGCGGCCGTTCACGTACCGGCCGCTTGTTGCCACCAAAAACCGGCATGCTGGCCATGACCGTACATGGACATTTACGTGGCCGCGCCAAACCGATTGCCTTTGTGCCAACCTATATTGGCTATGAACGCCTGATGGAAGGTTCGACCTATGTCGGTGAAATGCAGGGTAAACCGAAAGAGGCCGAATCCATTGTCGGTATTCTGAAAACCTTGAGAAAAATCGAGCGTATTTTTGGCAAGGTGCATGTGAATTTTGGCGAGCCAGTCTTTTTAGATGACATGCTAAAACAGCATGACGCCGAACAGATCAGTATCGAAAAAAATGACGACCCGATTCCGCAGGAAGTCTCCGATGCGGTAAACAGCTCGGCCTATGCGATTCTGGAAAACATTAACCGCGCTGTGGTGATTAATCCGGTATCACTGTTATCGCTGATTTTGCTGGCCACGCCAAAACACACCCTGGATGAAGCGATCTGTATCAAGCAGCTGGATACCTATCGTGACCTGCTTACTGCCCTGCCTTACGATGAGCGCACCCACATCACCCCACTTTCAGGCAAGGAAATTATTGCCTACGGTCTGAAGCTGAAACTGATTAAACGTGTGCAGCACGTTCTGGGCGATATTATTGCCATTGAAGACAATCAGGCGGTGTTGCTGACCTACTTCCGCAACAATATTCTGCATGCCTTTGTCCTGCCATCTCTGGTAGCGGCACTGGTTGAGCACAATGGTTCAATCAAGCGTGGCGATTTAATTAATGTAATTCGCACGCTGTATCCGTTCCTGAAAGCCGAGCTGTTCCTGAAATGGAATGAAGCAGAACTGAAACAGCAAATCTGTGCCTATGCTGATGGGCTAATTCAGGCCAAGCTGATTAGTGAAGATGCTGAAGGGAATCTGCTTTCTCCGGCACCGAACAGTGAAGATCATAACCAGTTGGTAGTATTGGCTGCGCCGGTAATGCAAAGTCTGGAACGCTACTACATGACCCTGGCGCTGATTACCCAGCGTGGTTCGGGCAATATTTCCGCCCGTCAGGTTGAAGAACTGAGCCATCTGGTGGGTCAGCGTTTATCGGTGCTGTATGAGTTCAACTCACCGGAATTCTTCGATAAGGCCCTGTTCCAGAGCTTTATTAAAGTGCTGACCCAGCAAGGCTATATCAGCACCAACAGCGACAATGCCATTGTCTTTGATGAGAACTTTAGCAATGTGGCGCAGTATACCAATCTGGTGCTGGATGATGTAACCCTGCAAATGCTGCAACACATCACCACCTTTAGCGATGAAGAACTGAAAGATGCACTAGATGCACTAGCCGCACAGCAAGCCAAACGTCGCTTAAAACGTAAAAAGAAATAAAAAAACCGTCCATAACCCGTATCTTTGCCTTCGTGCAAAGGTGCGGGAAATATCAGCCATCCTCAATAAAATTAAAAATTCTTAGTTCACATCCGCTTGCTGTAACAGGGCCAGATAATCCTGAAAACAGTCATCATGCTGTAACTTAAAACCACTGTCCTGCATCCGTTTCGGTCGAATCCGCTTGCCGGTTTCGTGCGGACTGGTCAGGGTTAATAACGGCCGATGTAGCTGCTGCTGAAACCATTGCACCACTTCATGCAGCAGTTGCGGCTGACCATTACTGACAATATAACTCTCCTGCAGATGTTCCACGTGAATCATCTGTGCCAGAAAACGCGCCAGATCATCAATATGAATCCGGTTAGACCAGTGCCGGTTTGGATATTCAGTGAGCGTGTGCGCCAGCTTGACCATCCTTGCGATTGAGCTGCCATAAATACCGCTGGGCCGGATAATGGTGCAACGCTCCGGATAAGCGCTTAAATAGGCCTGCTCCATCTTGAGCAGAATGTCTGCCTGCGTATCTGGCGGCTGAAGCGGTGTGGTATCCTCAATCCATTCCCCGGCATTTTGTCCATACACCCGGGTCGATGACACCACCACCATGCGCCGCACCGGATGCGCTGCCAGCGCCGTTACAATTGGTTGCACCGAATCCAGATAGGTCTGCTGATAGGCCTCCGGCGTACTCTGCCCCGGACTGAGCAGCACATAGACCCAGTCAATGGGCGCCAGCTGGCTTAAATCCAGCTGCTGCACATCCTGAATCAGATGCGTTGCATGCACATCACTTTTCCGGCTGCGGCTAATTGTGGTAATTTGGTGGCCGGCTTGAAATAGTTGTTTAGCCACACGTGCAGATGTTTTACCATAACCGATAAATAAAATATGCATAACCCACTTTCTCATTACCATTGTTGAGGGGACATGGCCGCAGTCCATCAATTACAAGGCGTTGGCGCTGCTGCTGCCGCGTTACTGGAAAAACTGAATATTTTCACCACAGATGACCTACTGTTTCATCTGCCGCGTGATTATGAAGATCGTAGCACGATCATTCCGATGAACCAATTGAACGTCGGCCGCAGCTATTTACTGGAAGGCATTGTCAAAGGGGTCGATTTCCCACCCGGCAAACGCAAGTCGATGGCAATTCTGCTGGATGATGACAGCGCCAAAGTCACCTTACGTTTTTATCATATTTATAAAGGCCTAACCGACCGTGCCAAAGTCGGCAACCGCCTGCGCGTGTTTGGTGAAGTCCGGGTCGGCGCACGTGGTCTGGAAATGTATCATCCGGAAATCCAGCTGATCAGCGAGCATACTCCGCTGCCGAAAACCCAACTCACGGCGATTTACCCAAGCACCGAAGGGCTGACCCAGCCCAAACTGCGCGACTATGTCAAACAGGCGCTGAAACAGCACAGTGATGATCTGCCGGAACTGTTGCCGGAAAAATTTACCAACGGCTATGCACTGAAACAGGCGCTGGAATATATCCATGAGCCGCCAACCAGTGCCAATATGCTGCAGCTTGGTCAGGGTTCGCATCCGGCCCAGCAGCGGCTGATTTTTGAGGAACTGGTGGCACATCAGGTCAGTTTATTGACCCGCCGCGCTTATATCCAGCAGATTGAAGCGCCAGCTTTTGCGCCCAGCCAACGTCTGGCCAAGCAGTTACTGGCCGGTTTACCGTTTAGCATGACCGGCGCACAAAAACGGGTGTCCAAGGAAATTATCCAGGACCTGAAACAAAACAAGCCGATGCTGCGACTGGTACAAGGCGATGTCGGCGCCGGCAAAACGCTGGTGGCGGCGGTGGCGGCCTGTCATGCACTGGAAGAAGGCTGGCAGGTGGCGCTGATGGCACCGACTGAGATTCTGGCTGAACAACATTATTTAAACTTTAAACGCTGGTTTGAACCTTTGGGACTGACCGTATCCTGGCTCTCTGGCAAACAGAAAGGCAAGGCCCGCGCCAGCGCCGAACAGATTATTCAGGATGGCAGCGCCCAGCTGGTGGTCGGCACCCATGCGCTGTTTCAGGACAATGTCGAATTTGCCAAGCTGGGACTGGTGATTATTGATGAACAGCACCGCTTTGGGGTCGATCAGCGGCTGGCCTTAAGAAACAAGGGCCTGAATCACATGACTCCGCATCAGCTGGTGATGACCGCCACCCCAATTCCACGTACGCTGGCGATGTCCGCCTATGGCGATCTGGACACTTCCATTATTGATGAGCTGCCGCCGGGCCGTACCCCGATTCAGACCGTGACCATTCCACTGGACCGGCGCGAACAGGTACTACAGCGTATTGCCAGCAACTGTGCCGAAGGCAAACAGGCCTATTGGGTCTGCACCCTGGTCGAACAGTCAGAAACGTTGGATGCGCAAGCTGCCGAAGCGACTTTTGCTGAAATCAAGGAACGCTTTCCGGAACTGAATATTGGTCTGGTGCATGGCAAAATGAAGGCTGATGACAAACAGGCGGTGATGCAGCAGTTTAAAGACAACCAGCTACAATTGCTGATTGCCACCACCGTGATTGAAGTCGGCGTCGATGTCCCGAATGCTTCAATTATGGTGATTGAAAATGCCGAGCGTTTAGGGCTGTCGCAATTGCATCAGCTGCGTGGCCGGGTCGGTCGGGGCGCCAAAGCCAGTTTCTGTGCCCTGCTGTATAAGCATCCGCTGTCGCAAAACGGCCAGGAACGGCTGCGGATTTTAAGAGAAAGCAATGATGGCTTTGTGATTGCCGAAAAAGATCTGGAACTGCGCGGCCCCGGGGAGTTGCTGGGCACCAAACAAACCGGCGATATGGGCTTTCGGGTGGCCAAGCTGGAACGCGATGATCATCTGCTGAATCAGGCACATTATGTGGCCCAGCAGATGCTGAAAGATTATCCCGAGCAGGCCGAGGCCCTGCTCAAACGCTGGCTGCCGGAAGCACCACGTTATGCCTATGTTTAAGCTGCTGGCGCATAGCCGTACGCTATTACAAAAATTACTGCCCTGCCAGCTCTGTGGCAGTGCGGCCCAGCAGCAGTACCGGGTCTGTGCAGATTGCTTGCAGCAACTGCCATGGTTAAAAGCAAACGTCTACCGGCAGGAAACCGAGATTCAGGTGGCCTGTCATTATCGTTATCCAGTCGACCGGATGATTCAGCAATTCAAATATGAGCAGCAACTGCATTATCAGTCTTTACTGGCGGGCAGCCTGTGTGAATTGACCTATCCACGGGTACAGGCCATTGTCCCGATGCCGGTGGCAACCGAACGACTGGCAGAGCGTGGCTATCATCATACCCTGCTGCTGGCTCAGGTGCTGGCACGCCATTTACAGCTACCAATCTGGCAACCGGTTGTACGGCGCCATCAACACAGTCAAAAAGGCTTAAGCCGCTTGGAACGACTGGAAAATCTGGACCAGCAATTCCAGCTACGACCCGATGCCGGCCGGCCTTATCGCCGGGTATTAATTGTTGATGATGTGGTCACCACCGGCAGCTCAATTCGTGCACTGAAACAGCAGCTGGAGCAACTTGGCTGTCACAAGGTCTATGCGGTGTGTATTGCCAGTGCCGATGGTTAAATCATCTGAAAAACAGCCAGCCTTAAGCCGACTGTAACAGATGCTGTTTCACCCAGGGAATCACCACTTCTGTGGTTAACGGTACCAGACGTGTCGTCTTATCCTCCAGTTCAATCCATTTCATTTCCGCAATTTCCGCCTGAACCTGCGGGTCCTGATCGAGCTGCACATAATAAACATAACTGACCAGACGATGATCCGGCTCATTGGCTGTAGCGGTTTCAAAACGGCCAACAAACTGTTTAATCTGGGCCTGACAGCCAATTTCCTCCGCAATTTCCCGGCAGATGGTCTGCTCCGGTGGCTCAGCGCTTTCCAGCTTGCCGCCAACCTGCATAAAACATTGGGTGTGCTGTTTGCGTACCAGCAGCAATTGCTGCTGCTCGTTCAGAATAATGGCCGCAGCTACGGTAATGGTGTTCATATTTATTTCACCAAGGCCTGACGGTCGGCCATACCCCATTTCGGTTCAGGTGCCTGAAAGCGTTCAAACTGGCTTAAAATCTCATCCATAGAATCAGACACAATTAACGCCTCGGTAAAACGTGCATGGGTAAAGCCCTTGTCAGTGGTCATGCGAATAAAGCGCAGCAGATCATCATAAAAACCTTCAACATTTAAAAAGGCATTCGGTTTTAAATGAATTCCCAGCTGGGCCCAGGTCCACTGCTCAAAAATTTCTTCCAGCGTACCGGCACCGCCCGGCATGGCAATAAAGGCATCGGACAGTTCTGACATTTTGGTTTTACGCTCATGCATATTCTTCACCACATGCAGCTCGGTTAAACCGGGATGGGCCAGCTCGCGATCAACCAGTGGCTCCGGAATCACGCCAATTACGGCACCACCGGCCTGCAAGGCACTGTCTGCGACCACGCCCATTAACCCGGAGCGACCACCACCATAGACCAGGGTTTTGCCCTGTTTTGCAATCGTTTGCCCGACCAGCTGCGCCGTGTCCACAAAAACCGCATCGGAACCTAAAGCCGAGCCACAGAAGACTGCAATTGAATTTGTCATTTTTTCACCATGTTCAGCGGCTATGATGCCGCAAATATACCCTTGAGCTGGTTTTTTAAATAAATTAGCACTTCAAACAGTGTTTTTAATCAAATCCTTGTCTAAAATACACCCATCAATAAAACCCATACTGCGCAAGGGAGAAAAGACTAATGCTTGAAGCCTTTTACGCCACAGAGCGCGGTAGTCTGGAAGATGCCACCATCAACGGCGGCTTCGACCTGCATCCAGAACTGGTCTGGATTGACCTGATCGCCCCTTCACAAGAAGAACAACAGTGGGTCATGGACGCCTACCGGCAGGATTTACCCACCTTAAAGTCCCTGGAAGACATTTCCTCATCTGCCCGATTTTACCGTGATGATGATGGGGTTTTACACATCAGCACCTATTTTTTAACGAAAAATAAAAACTATCAGGTCGATGATGAATCGGAAGAAAATTCCAGTATTCTCGCCACGGTACAAACCGTTGCCTTTATTTTAAACCGGGACCGCCTGCTAACCCTGCGCGGTGAAAAACTGGTGGCCTTTCGTGCCTTTCGTGCCCGTGCACGGCGCAATGATTATGAAATTGATTATAAAGACCCGACCTGGGTGCTGCTCGGTCTGTTAGAAGCCAAGCTGGATGAGCTTGCGGATATCTTGGAAGATATCCACAAGGACCTGGAAAAATACTCCACCGAAGTGCTGAATAACCGCCACCGGGAAATGATTTTAGACCTTGATGACATGATTACCCGGCTGGCTCAACTGGAAGATATGCTTGGAAAAGCCCAGCTCTGTCTGATTGATTTACGCCGTGTGCTGACCTTTTTAGCGCGTCCACGTGCCTTGGGCAGTCATATTTATGATGCCGATATCCGTGAACTGAGTGAAGATGTACGCTCGCTGGTCGAACACGACGCCTTCCTGTTCCAGAAAGTACGCTTCCTGCTCGATACTACTTCGGGTTTCATTAACACCGAACAGAATGACACCATCCGTCGCTTCTCGATTTTACCAAGTATGCTGGCACCGCCAATGCTGGTGGCCAGTGTTTATGGCATGAACACCGACGTACTGCCTTTTGCCAAAGGCACCACCAGTTTTATTATTGTCAGTATTATCCTGATTGGCTTCTTTATCGGGCCGCTGATTTACTTCAGATGGAAGAAATGGATTTAATGCGACATGTCTCTCCCTAAGGGAGAGAGTTAGAGAGAGGGCTGGTTTCGCTAATCTTCCATCCCTCCTCACCTCCCTTGAGTCAAGCGAGAAACTTAATGCCATAAAAAAAGCACCTCGGTTGAGGTGCTTTTTGTTTAAGCGCTGAGCTGTAAATCATCCTGCAAATGACACGATTGAATAATCTTCATCATTTTTTCCGGGACGGCTTTAAAGACCAGCCCTTGCGCATCCGGGGTCTGTCTTAACCAGCGCACCAGCACAGCCAAAGCCAGGGTACTGCCCTGCTCAAGTTCGGCCAGATTCACCACCACCGGGGCGGGCTGCTGTTGAATCAGCTGCAAGCCCTGCTGGTAATACTGCTCGGCATTGTTAAAGTCAATTTTCCCGGAAACTCGCAGTTCCTGATTTACATATTCAATCACAGCACGTCCTATTATTTTTTATCAACCGCAGCTTCTGCATCTGGTTTAAAGGTCGCAATCGCCTTATCAATATTGCCGCCATTACGTTTGACGTTGGCTGCAAACTGGTTACGGAACTGCAGGCCTAAATCAATCCCGGATACGTTGATGTTACGGATTTTCCACTGATTGCCTTTATCGACCAGCTGGAACGATACCGGAATTTTCTCGCCTTTGTTATTAAAGTCGATGGTCACTACCGGGTTCTTGCTGTTGCTGGCTTTATACGGACGTAAGGTATAAGTCTGGTTGCTGAATTTCGCAAAGGCTGAACCATAGTTTTCAATCAGGGTTTCACGGAAATTCTTTTCAAACTGGGCACGCTGTGCAGCTGAACTGTACTGATTGGTCGCATAGGTTCCCATCACAATACGGGTAAAGGCTTGCGAATCGATATACGGATCAAGGTTCTGACGCACAATGGTTTTCACCAAGGCCGGATTATTTTGCAGTTTGGCATGATCGGCTTTTAAACGCGAAATCAGGCCATCCGCCACTTTCTTGATAAATGCGGGAGGAGTTTCGGTTGGTGCAGCAAATGCACTACCTGCCACCAGCGTGGCCAAAACACTTGCGGTCAAGGTTTGTTTGAACAATGTCTTCACTAAAATTTCTCCTCTCAATTACTCAACAAATGACACTTCTGCATCTGTTGTTTCAGCGGATGTCTCATCTGCCGGGTTATCGGATGATGACTTGTTGCCTGCGCCACCAGTCACAAACTTGGTCACAAGGTCTTCGATTTCCATGGTGCTTTGGGTATTGCTGATTTGATCACCACGTTTTAAATAATTCAGACCACCACCCGGTACAATCTTCAGGTACTTCTCACCCAAAAGACCATTGGTTGCTACCATTATGTAAGCATCTTCATCGATATTGGTGATGGAGGTCATGTTATCCAATAGTTGCTTTTCCATTGCTTTTTGTTGCGCAGGATCGGCTTCCGTGTATTCGCTGCTGTAACGCAACTCTTCCAGGGCATATTGTTGCACCTGTTGTAACTGTTCCTGATTAAAGGTGGTCAGCTCACCATCCAGAATCATGGTCACAGTGGCCAGACGCGTCACCGGATCTAAAGTAATAGATTCGACCTGCCCGACTTTAACCCCGCTTAAGGCCACTTTGGCACGTGGTTTGATCCCGTTAATATTGTCAAACGTTGCAGTCATGGAATAACTGTCCTGAATGGTGGTGCCTACCAGACCACTGACCCGCATCGCCAGGAAGAATAAAGCAATACCAAACAGAATGACAAAAACACCGACGGCCAGCTCACTAGTACGTGATTTCATTAAACACCTCCGAACATGACCGCAGTCAATACGAAATCAAAACCTAAAACACAAAGCGATGAATACACCACGGTACGCGTGGTAGATGTCGCGATACCTTCAGACGTAGGCTCGCAGGCATAGCCTTGGTAGACCGCAATCCAGGTACAAATTAATGCAAAAACAAAACTTTTAATAATGGTGCCGTTAAAGATATCTTTATAGAACTGTACGGTGCTTTCCATACCGCTCCAGTAAGAGCCTTCATCGGCGCCTAAAAAATCTACCCCAACGAATTTACCACCCATAATGCCGACTGCCGCAAAAATCACAGATAGCATTGGCAAGCTGAAAATCCCGGCCCATAAACGCGGCGAGATGACCCGCTTTAAAGGATCGACCCCGATCATTTCCATACTGGACAACTGTTCGGTGGCTTTCATCAGGCCAATTTCAGCAGTTAAGGCAGAACCGGCACGGCCAGCAAATAACAGGGCCGCAACCACCGGGGCCAGTTCACGCAGCAAGGTTAGGGCCACAGCGGTGCCCAGCATGGCTTCACTGCCAAAGGTCACCAAAATGCTGTACATTTGTAGGCCCAGCACCGCACCAATAAATAAGCCCGACACCACAATAATCAGCAGTGACATCACCCCGACGCGGTACATCTGGTAAATAAACAGTTTCACGCCAATCCAGGTTGGCATGGAAAATAAAATCTGGAGCAGCATTAATGTGGCAACGCCTATACCACGTACCCGCTCAATCACACGGCGTCCTAATGCAGCAATCGCATTCATGCTGAATGCACCTCATGACTCAAATAGGGTTGATGGCTAAACTGATAGTCGACCGGGCCTTCAACTGAACCGGTTAAGAACTGACGCACAAAAGGTGAGGCATGCTGTTTTAATTGTTCTGGGGTGCCTTCACCCTGCACTTTCCCTTCCGCCACCACATAAATATAATCGGCAATGGAGAGGGTTTCGGCCACATCATGCGACACAATAATGGTGGTTAAATCCAGCGCTTCACGCAATGAACGGATTAAACGGGTCAATACACCCATTACAATCGGGTCCTGACCAGCAAAAGGTTCATCGTACATAATCAGTTCCGGGTCCAGCGCAATGGCACGCGCTAAAGCGACACGACGGTTCATCCCGCCAGACAGTTCAGACGGCATGAGCTGCTCGGCACCACGCAAACCCACCGATTCCAGCTTTAAAGCCACCAGTTCGGCAATAAGATGTTCAGGTAAACGGGTATGCGCACGAATCGGGAAGGCCACGTTTTCATAAACCGTCATATCGGTAAACAAGGCACCGCTTTGAAACAGCATGCCCATTCGCGCCCGTGCTGCAAACAGCTCCTGACGTGACATTTTCCCGATATTCTTGCCATCGAGCAGCACTTCACCCTGATCCGGAGTGAGCTGCCCGCCAATTAAACGCAGCAAGGTGGTTTTACCCGTGCCTGACGGTCCCATAATTGCAGTAATCTGCCCACGTCGAATTTTTAAGCTGACATTGTCGTAAATGACCCGCTCCCCTCGTTTAAAGCTCAGGTGATTGACTTCAATCAGTGCTGGCGCCTGTAGAGGTGTCTGATTATTCATAGCTGAGGATTTTCCTGCATTTTTTCAGCATGCATACTATAAAGGATTGGAGAACAAATTGTTATCTATGAAATTCTTTTAAACTGTGTACAAGTTGTACAATTTTATTATGGTCTAATTTGAGTGTAGAAACAAAGAGATGCAGCTTAGGCAAAAGTTCTGTAAATAAAAAAGATGAGGTTACAGAGCAGCAAAACCAAAAAAATATATGGCATAAGCACCTCTTTCATAGATGACACACCGGGCAGTTTGTGCGAATGATAATGAGACATCGCTTAATATATTCTTAAATAAACTTGAACCAGTATACATTTTCCTCATCAAAATTCAAATTTTCTCGCATAAAAAACCGGTGCAAGCACCGGTTTTCTGAATTCGCTCAGTTCAACTTAGTCGTTGAATTTACGACGACGGTCACCACCTTCACGGCGTGGACGGTCGCTGTTGAACTCGCGACGTGGACGATCTTCACCGAATGAACGCGCTGGACGGTCGCCAAAATCACGCTTAGGACGGTCACCGAAAGCACCTTCACGACGTGGTTTGTAGTCTACGCGGTTGCCACGGTTGTCATCATTGCTGTCAAAACGTGGACGCTCGTTGAAACCACCTTCGCGACGCGGACGGTCACTGTTGAATTCACGGCGTGGACGATCATCGAAAGAACGTTGTGGACGGTCACCAAAGCCACCTTCACGACGTGGACGGTCGCTGTTGAATTCGCGACGTGGACGGTCATCGAAAGAACGCTGTGGACGGTCGCCAAAACCACCTTCACGACGCGGACGATCGCTGTTGAATTCACGACGTGGACGGTCTTCACCAAATGGACGCTCGCCACGTGGTTTGTCGTCGAAGCTGCGACGTGGACGGTCATCACCGCCTTCACGACGTTTGAAGTTGCTTTCGCCTTCAAAACGACGGCCACCGCCGAAACCACCACGGCCACCGCGACCACCGTCACGTTTACCACCACGACCGCCGTCACGACGTGGACGTGCTGGAGGTGGAGATGGCTCTAAACCTTCAATTTCAGATACTTCTAAACGTGCATCTAAGTAATCTTCAAGCGCACGAATTTTACCGCGTTCACGGTAAGTCGCCAAAGTAATCGCTTTACCAGTACGACCGGCACGACCAGTACGGCCAATACGGTGTACATAGTCTTCGTTCTTCATTGGCAGACCGAAGTTAATCACGTGAGAAATAGTCGGTACGTCCAGACCACGCGCTGCAACGTCAGTTGCAACTAAAATCTTGGCACGACCTTCACGAATGCTGCGTAAACGGCGGTTACGAACGGTTTGTGGCATTGCACCATGCAGCGCAACAACTGAGTGACCTGCTTCAGCCAGTTCTTCAGCCAGCATATCGGTATCTTCTTGGGTAGAAGCGAATACAACGGCCTGATCAAGATCCTGTTCGCTCAACCAGTGCGTCAACAGTTTTTTCTTGTGCTCGAAGCCATCAGTCCAGTGTAAAGTCTGAGTAATGTCCGTATTGGTAGAGTGACCGGTTTCGATCGCAATACGTTCTGGCTCATTCATCATACGTTCAGCAAGCGTGATGATACGTGGTGCAAATGTCGCAGAGAACATTAAAGTCTGTTCGCGGTTTGCAGCCAAATCACTGATTGCTTCCAGATCTTCAGAGAAACCCAGGTCCAGCATACGGTCAGCTTCGTCAACGATTAACGCATTAACTTTGTCGAGTTTGATTTGACGACGGTTCACAAGGTCAAGTAGACGACCTGGCGTCGCTACAACCACTTGTGCACCTTTTAACTGTTGAATTTGTTTACCAAAAGGCATACCACCCATGATCGCAGCAATACGAACACCTTTCATGTGACGTACAAATGCAATCGCGTCCTGGCTCACCTGTTGAGCAAGTTCACGTGTTGGGCAAAGTACCAGAATAGATGGCTGAGTAATGGCTTTCATACGTTCTTTAAACGGAACGAATGTGTCCTGGTTTGCAAGTGCGTTCAGCGTTGGGAGAAGGAACGCTGCAGTTTTACCCGAACCGGTTTGGCTTGATACAAGAAGATCTTTACCTTCTAATGCCGCAGGAATTGACTGTTCCTGTACAGGCGTAGGCGCAGTAAAGCCAAGAGCGTCTAACGCTTGTTGTAAAGTTTCGTGTAGAGGAAAATCAGCAAAAGTTTTGCTCATAGAGTATTTCACCCGAGAATTGGGTGCTCCATAATAATAAAGTCAAATGGACATCGGCAAAAAGCGGCACAGCATTGAACGCTGAAAATTTAAGAATTCAGCGGCGATCCGAGTAACGACGATGTTGATATAACGCACGCATGATTACGGCTTAACCTGAAGGAATCGCTTTAGCGATTGGGGCGCGAGATATCGTCCTCTCTTTGGACCGCACGCGCATACACAATGATTAGAAGAGAAATGTTCAGGTAATGAACGGAAATTAAGTGCGTGGGCGGATTATAGCAGGATTATTTTAAAAGTCATCTAATTTAATCAACTTTTGCGTTAATTTCTGTACCAGTCGTTAAACTTGAATTAAATCAAGCACAAATAACAGGCAAAAAAACAGCCCGACTGGGCGGGCTGTTTTTTAGGGCTTGGGAGCAAGCCTTGTCATTTCACTCAATGCGTCTATTATTTTGCCGCGTCGCCCCAGGCAGGTACTACTGCCTTCATTAAAGGCTTCAGCATTTTCATAGAACACGCAAGTACCTGACCATTGTCCATAGAATCGCTGCCACCACGTGCATCCACTACAGTACCACCAGCTTCTTTGACGATTAACTCGCCCGCTGCGATATCCCACGGTTTTAGGCCCAGCTCGAAATAGCCATCTAAACGGCCAGCTGCCACATAAGCCAGATCCAGCGCAGCAGAACCTGCACGGCGATATTGCGCACCAGCTTCAGTCACGTTCAATAATGATTCGAAATGGTTTTTGGCATACGACACCACTTCACCATTACGTTTGGCGCGGTAAGCATGACCCACAGCCAGGAACGTATTCTCCAGGCTGTCTTTAACATTCACGCGGATACGGCGCTGATTAAGCATGGCACCACGACCACGGCTGGCAGAGAACAATTCGTCTTTGACTGGATCATAGATCACGCCGTGCTGAGTCACGCCTTTGTGCTGAACAGCAATAGAGATACAGAAATGCGGAAAACCGTTGATGAAGTTAAGCGTACCGTCTAAAGGATCGATCACCCAGCACCAATCGGCGTCATGACCTTTACCTTCTTGCAGACCGAACTCTTCACCCAAGAAACTGTGATTTTTATAGCTTTTACGTAGGGTATCGATGGTCAACTGTTCCAGGTAACGGTCAACACGCGTTACTGGACCATCAATTCCTTTTTCTTCGACTTGTAGATCGAGTTTATGACGATTCTGATGCGCTTTTAAAAGCTCTTGACCAACTGTTTGAGCCGCACGCGCAGCCATCACCACCATAGGTTCCATTGAACACCCACTACAAATTTGAAGATACTGATAAAGAATAATGCATAAAAGCCCCAACATTTTAGCAAATATTGGGGCTTTTGGGGAATAAATGTTTCTAAAATTTATTGCTTCAGGATGAAACGCTCTCGGTCAGCTTGTTCCAGGCCTGGGTCATGGCCTGCTCGATACCGGCGGCATCAAGACCGGCCTGCTGCAACATCTGGCTATGTGTGGCCTGTTGCATAAAGCTGTCATCCAGGCCTAAGTGAATAATAGGCTTGACCAGCTGAGCCTTGGCCAGATATTCACTGACGGCACTGCCCGCGCCGCCCATCACTGCATGTTCTTCTACGGTTACAAACAGCTGGGTGTTTTCAGCCAGGCGTTCAATCATGGCTTCATCCAGCGGTTTCACAAAACGCATGTTCACCACTTGCACGGCAATGTCATGCCGGGCTGCAAATGCCTGTGCTGCTTCAATGGCCGGATAGACTCGGCTACCAAAGGCCAAAATGGCAATCTGCTCATCCGACTGTTCATTAAAACGCGCCACAATTTCTGCCTGACCGATCTCCATCAGGTTCAATTGCTGCTGAATTTCGACTCCAACGCCATTACCACGTGGATAACGCACCGCTGCCGGCCCCGGATAATGATAAGCCGTGTGTAGCATCTGGCGGCATTCATTTTCATCTTTCGGCGCCATGATCACCATATTCGGTACGGTGCGCATGTAGGCATAGTCATAGGCTCCGGCATGGGTTGGACCATCTTCACCGACCAGACCGGCCCGGTCGATACCGAAGGTGACATCCAGATTTTGCAGCGCCACATCATGAATCAGCTGATCATAACCACGTTGCAGGAAAGTCGAATAAATCGCGACCACCGGTTTTAAACCTTCACAGGCCATTCCGGCCGCCAAGGTCACGGCATGCTGTTCAGCAATGGCTACGTCAAAGAAACGCTCCGGATATTGCTTGGCAAACTGCACCATGCCCGAACCTTCGCACATGGCCGGAGTAATCGCCAGCAGGCGTGAATCTTGTGCAGCTTCATCAGATAGCCATTGGCCAAAAACATCGGAATATTTAGGTGCCGCTGCTGCAGACGCGCTGCTGTTGATTTTACTAATTGCGTGATATTTAATCTGGTCCGCTTCTGCCGGGGCAAAGCCTTTGCCCTTTTTGGTATAAACGTGGATTAAACGCGGGCCTTTACGCTTTTTCAGCGCCTGGAATACATTGACCAGCTGATCAACATCATGGCCATCAAAAGGACCAAAATAATCAAAACCAATCGCTTTAAATAAATTATCAGCCGCATCGGTTGCAGCACAATGCAAACGTGAGGTGTAGTTCCACTCGGGATGTGGCTGGATATAGGCCTCGCCAGCAGCATCAATATGCACGCTTTCGCCGCGCTGCCACAGCGCCGCCAGATGTTTGGCAAAACCACCGGTGCTGCAGGAAATTGACATATCATTGTCGTTTAAAATGACCATTAAATCGGCCTGATGCGCCACCGCATCATTCATGGCTTCAAAGGCCATGCCGGCGGTCATGGCGCCGTCACCAATAATTGCCACCACTTCACGCTGCTGCTGCTGATAACGGCTAGCCAGCGCCATGCCCAAACCGGCAGAAATCGCGGTGGAGGAATGTCCGACGCCAAAGGTATCAAATTCAGATTCTTCACGGGCCGGAAACGCGGCCAGACCATCTTTGGCACGAATAGTGGTCAGCTGTTCACGGCGTCCAGTTAAGGCTTTATGCGGATAAGCCTGATGACCGACATCCCAGATCAGACGGTCATGTGGCGTATTAAACGCATAATGCAAGGCCACAGTCAGTTCGATGACCCCTAAATTGGCACCGAAATGCCCGCCACTTTGCCCTGCTGCATACAAAATGAATTGACGTAACTCATCTGCCACTTGTGCTAACTGGCTTTGCGCGAGTAAACGTAATTGTTGTGGATGATCTATGCTATCCAGCAACGGTGTTACAGGGCGTTGAGTCGGTATTTCTGTATACAACATATGTGGCAAAGCCTTCTAAAGCCTGGCAAAACCTAAGCTAGGTCAAGGGGGAGTTACTCGATCATATAGTCGAATTGTACCATCTTCAATCAGCCACATTTCTAGCGATGTAGTTTTGAGCAATGATTTCAGTCGGGCAGTGTTTAGGTGGCGTAGATTATCCTGAATAACCTTGCTATTTATCAACTATTATCGTTCGCTTTCTACAAAAAAGAAAATCTTCTGCAGAAATTCAGCAATCCTATTCTACTAATGTCTG
Source organism: Acinetobacter sp. C15 (assembly GCF_013420645.1). Lineage (NCBI taxonomy): Bacteria > Pseudomonadati > Pseudomonadota > Gammaproteobacteria > Moraxellales > Moraxellaceae > Acinetobacter > Acinetobacter sp. C15. The sequence goes on along the minus strand of NZ_VOXR01000016.1, from coordinate 16,113 downwards.
AGCATTAGGCTATACTTTAACGCATTCATGAACAATTTAACGGGTAAAACTGTGCCTATAGAATTTGTCGCAACGTCAAGACTACCAACCGCTTTTGGTGAATTTAAAATTACTGTATTTCAAGATCCGAAAACTGGCGAAGAGCATGTTGCACTGTCTAAAGGTCTGGAACAGGCCCCGACCGAACCGGTACTGGTTCGTGTCCATTCCGAGTGCTTAACCGGGGATGCCTTTGCTTCATTAAAATGTGATTGCGGCCCGCAATTACAGGCCACCCAGCGCCTGATTAATGAAGCCGGACAAGGGGTGATTTTATATTTGCGTCAGGAAGGACGCGGCATTGGCCTGACCAACAAGATTCGCGCCTATGCCCTGCAAGATCAGGGACATGACACGGTAGATGCCAATTTAATGCTGAATCTGCCAGCCGATGCCCGTCAATATGATATGTGCAGCATTATGCTGGATCATCTGCAAGTCAAAGCGGTGCGGTTAATTACCAATAACCCGCTAAAGATTGAAGCGCTCCGTGAGCAAGGGATTAATGTGGTGGATCGCGTGCCGTTAACGGTGGGTTTAAACCCGTTTAATGAGCAGTATTTAAAGACCAAACATGAGCGTATGGCGCATATGTACCAAAAAGATGACTTCTAAGTCATTTTAAGGTTTCCAAAAACAGCTTTCCCTCTTTTAAAGTCAAAACACCTTTTAATCAAATGACCGGCGACAGGAATGTCGCCTTTCCGCTTATCTCGATTAAATGGCTTCTTTTTAAACTATTTCAAATTGGCAGACTACCTGTATCAATAACATTTCACTCTGCATAAAGGCTTTTTCTTTGTTACTTTGACGGGGCAAAGTAACCAAACCCCTTTATTTCACTGATATGGCATCCCTGCCACACAGTGAAATGGCGACCTCCCTGTCGCCGGGTCATGTGATTGAATGCTGAATTGGATAAGATAAAAATTAAATCGTCATTGAGAAAATACGGGTACTCGGTACTTTACGTTTTAAACGCAAATCAAACGCCATACAGATATTACGTACAAACGGTTTGCCCTGCTCCGTAACCTGTAAATGATCCTCAAACAGCGTTAACAAGCCATCTTCCTGCATTTCTTCCAGCTGCTTGAGCACCTCAGGCAATTCCGGGAACTGCATCTCTGGTTCGGCCCAAGAGGTCTGGAAACTGCACATCAAATTCAGAATATGCCGGCGAATCATCAGGTCCTCAGCGGTCAATACATGCCCGCGAAATACCGGAATTTCATTCTGTTCCAGTCGCGCATAATAATCTTCCAGGGTCTTTTCATTTTGCGCAAAGCTGTACCAGCTATCACTGATGGAAGATAACCCAAGCCCAATCATCAGCTGGGTTTTGGAAGCGGTATAGCCCATAAAGTTACGGTGCAGACTGCCCTGCTGAAAAGCCTGATACATGGCATCGCTTTTCAGGGCAAAATGATCCATGCCAATTTCATGATAACCATGCGCCAGCAGTTTTTTCTTGCCCTCTTCATACAGGGTACGTTTCAGTTCATCTTTTGGCACATCATCATCTTTAAAACCGCGCTGGCCATTGCCTTTAATCCACGGCACATGCGCATAACTATAAAAGGCCAGACGGTCCGGATTTAACTGGGTGGTCTGCTGAATGGTATTTAGAACATCGTCCAGATTCTGAAAAGGCAGACCAAAAACCAGATCATGCGAAATTGACGTATAGCCAATGTCACGCGCCCATTCGGTCACACGCTGCACATGTTCATAAGGCTGAATCCGGTGGATGGCTTTCTGGACCTTTTCATTATAGTCCTGCACGCCATAGCTGACCCGGCGAAAGCCCAGATCATACAGCGCCTGCAAATGTTCGCGGGTGGTATTGTTCGGATGGCCTTCAAAACTGAATTCATGCTCGGGCGCGACTGTGGCTTTGGCCAGAATGCCCTGAATCAGCTGCTGTAAATGGGCTACAGAAAAGAAAGTCGGCGTGCCGCCACCCAAATGGATTTCTTTAATCATCGGCCGGTCTGGCAGTAACTGGCAATATAAATCCCACTCTTTCAGCACCGCCTGAATATACGGTTGCTCCACTTCATGGCGTTTGGTCACGCGCTTATGGCAACCGCAAAAGGTACATAAACTTTCGCAGAAGGGCAGATGGATATACAGGCTGATGCCTTCTCTGGCATTGGATTCAGCAAACGCGCGTTGCAGACTTTGCTGCCAGGCCTCGCGAGAAAAACTGGCCTCTTCCCAATACGGTACGGTCGGATAACTGGTATAGCGGGGTCCCGGAACATTGTATTTTTGTACGAGAGAACTGGCCGGTTTCAACATCTACATTGCTCCACTGCAATTGACCCTATGAGGTGGGCACAAGGCCCGTATTCACTATTGTGCGGAGCTTAAAACAGGAATTCAACCTAGCCTTTTGGTCGGGAATCGGGAAGCTCATGCTGTTGCCTCTTCACTTAGATCAGCCATGCGCAGCGCACAGCAGCCCTTCCCCTCTTAATTTTTTTACCAATCTGTGCTTTGATGTGCTTATTGTTTTTTATTCATGAGTGTCATCATGCAGCATCCTACCTCCGCTGATATTCAACGCGTACGTGAATTTCTTCTCGATTTACAGGCGCGCATCTGTGCCGCGTTAGAACAACAGGAACAGGCCGGCGGCGGTACGGCTGAATTTGTGATTGATGACTGGCAGCGCCCTGAAGGGGGCGGTGGCCGTTCCCGGGTCTTACAAAATGGCAGCGTGATTGAAAAAGGCGGGGTGATGTTCTCGCATATCAATATTTCCAAACTACCTGCCTCAGCAACCGAACGCCATCCTGGCATTGCCGGTGCCAAAGCGCAGGCGATGGGCGTATCTCTGGTGATTCACCCGAAAAATCCAAATGTTCCAACCTCACATGCCAATGTGCGTTTATTTGTGGCCGAACCGGAAGGTCAGGACCCGATCTGGTGGTTTGGCGGCGGTTTTGACCTGACCCCGTTTTATCCGAATGATGAAGATGTCCTGTCCTGGCACCAGATTGCACATGACTTATGTGCGCCCTTTGGCGAGCAGGTCTATGCCGAACACAAACAGTGGTGTGATGACTATTTCTATCTGAAACATCGCGATGAACAGCGTGGAGTGGGCGGCCTGTTTTTTGATGATTTAAACCAGTGGGATTTTGACACCTGTTTTGAATATATTCAGGCGGTGGGCAATGGCTATCTGGAAGCGATTTTGCCGATTTTTAAACGCAATCAGGATAAACCTTATACCGAAGCGCAGCGTGAATTCCAGCTCTATCGTCGTGGTCGCTATGTGGAATATAACCTGGTCTATGACCGTGGTACGCTGTTCGGCCTGCAAACTGGCGGCCGGATTGAATCCATTTTGGTCAGCTTGCCCAATCTGGCCGGCTGGAGTTATCGCCCGGAATGGGATGCCGATTCCGCAGAGAAAAAACTCACCGACTATTATTTAAAGCCGCATGACTGGCTACGCGAACTACAATAAATGTCTAAAAAGCTACCGCAAATAGTGGTAGCTTTTTTCTTGCAACACACGCTTGCAAGGTGCATACATTTAAATATATTTGCATACACTTTTTCGCCAACTCTTCATAAGACTTTCATTTAAAGCGAGTAGACTCTATAGTCTTGGTTTAATGCGTCTGGCGAAAGATGGAATTAAGCCAGTATCGATTTAAGGAACGCTCCCATGCTGCAAAATTTCATTGCTCAACACAAAGGCCTGCTGTTCTGGCTGATTCTCAGTCTTCTAGTCTGCTCTCTCAGCATTACCTTTATTTTCGAACATCCTTTAAGTGACAGTCTGTCGATTGTGGCCAGTGTTTTTGCCCTGATTGCTCTGGTTTTTACTTCGGTCTTGCTGGTTTTAGATACCATCTTGGATATCTGTAATCCTTAAGCCGTCACAGGTTTACAGATCAGACTGTTTTTCATCTTTTTATTTTTCTCTATTCGATTTTCTCTCCTTTTACCTTATCCCTCTCTTCCCTGCCCGACACCCGATTGTGTCGTTTTGCTTATTGGATTTATTCCAATTGTTCATCATTTGTAGGCTTTAGCCCCTGCCCGATTTGGCGTATATTGATGGGCATTTCAGCACATGGATCATGTGAAAATGCGCAAACAATTTGCCGTTGTGGGCAACCCGATTGAACAGTCCCGCTCTCCAGAACTGCATCATGCCTTTGCCGAAAAAACCGGGGTTGATCTGGTCTATCGCAAACGCCTGGCACCATTGGATGGTTTTGAAGCCAATATTCGTGAATTCTTTGCCGAAGGTGGGGTAGGCATGAATGTCACCGTGCCGTTTAAAGAACAGGCCTTTGCCTTGTGTGATGTACTCAGCGAACGGGCCAAAACCGCCAAAGCTGTAAATACCTTGTGGATGCAAGATGGTCAGCTGTATGGTGACAATACCGATGGTCAAGGACTGGTCGATGCCATTCGGGCACTGAACTGGAATTTGGACAATACCAAGATTCTGATTATTGGTGCCGGCGGCGCCACCCGTGGCGTGATTTATCCACTGGTTCAGGCCGGCGTGAAAAAAGTGGTGATTGCCAACCGTACTCTGGCGCGTGCCGAGCAGCTGGTGGCTGATTTGCAGCAGGCTGTACCACAGGCTGAATTGTCTGCCATTGGTCTGGATGCTCTGGCTGGCGAGTTTGACATTGTCATTAACGCGACATCGGCCAGCTTGAGTGGTGATGCCTTAATCCTGCCGGACGCGCTGCAATTTCAACATGCCTATGAAATGGCTTATGGCAAGCCCTCCAGTTTTCTGGAACAGGCCAAGGCCCGTCAGATTCCAACCTCGGAAGGCTTTGGCATGCTGGTTGGACAGGCAATTGAATCATTTTCAATCTGGAATGGGGTCAAACCCGATTTAAAAGATTTTCTTTAAAATCTGCGATTTTTCCCGGAAAAAGAACCGATCTTGCACGGTTCTTTTTTATGGCTGAGATTTAGGCTGCACAATTAACCCGCATTATGATTGGATTTAATGACACAAATATGGCAACCGTTTTGCCCAGATTTAAACACCTTGCCGGCCATTAGGCTTTGGTCCTAGATCATGCTCACTTATGTTTTATTTTGTTATAATTTAAATAAATAACCCGGATCCTGCTTAAGCCGATGATTCCTTAATTTGAATTGTTGGCTTATTTTGATGGGTTAATTGATATGCACATAGTGAGGCGTAAATTCCACTCAGAAATCCATGAAGACTACGTGCTTTACTCGTCACTAAATTGCATTGCCCCTTCAATAAACTGAATAATGTTTCTATCTTATTGCGTTGTCTTAGGTGATATTCATCTGATGCACAGAGTTGAATAGCCTGCATATTCTTTCGATGATAAGTAATTAAATCAATACTTTGATCTTTCAATCTGATTTTTAATTCTTGGCTGATGTAACCTCGATCCCCGTAAAGTTTTGCTTCTATACCAGCAACCAATTGCTCAACCATTTTTATGTCAGCAACATGTCCATTTGATAAAGCAGAACAGGCAATTTCACCAAATTGATTCATCGCAATATGTAATTTACAGCCATAAAACCAGCCCATTGAGCTTCTACCACGTGATGCAATTTGGACTAATGATTTATGACGCTGAATACGTTGATTTTTACAAACTGGCAGAGTTGTTGAATCAATCCATAAATATTGTGTAGCTTGGTCTTTCATCAGCGCCACATGTAAAGCGTGTAGGGCCAATTGGTGCATATTGATCAGATGAATCATCCTTTGATAGCAAGGCAAGTACTTAAATAAATGGCTTTTATCTTCTTTTAACCAGGTGAAAAAGGCTTTGAAATTATTGAAATGAGAGCATTTGTACCAAATGGCAATAAAGCAGATTTCTGAAATTGTGAGTTTAGCAGTTCTGATTCTTAAGGAACCACGGTTTTGTTTGAGAAACTCCCAATAAGTTGATTCAAATTTAAGAAAAAAATCATCAATTACGCAGAATAATTCGGTACTATTGAACATCAGGACTAGAGTTGTGAGTTTGGTGTGGTAACTCAACTGATGGCTCTAGTCCTCTTATTTTTCAAGTCAATTTCTTATCCGCGATTCAGGTTAAATAGAATACAAAAAACAGTGGTGACAAGGGCAGGATTTTCTCCTAAATTAGAACTGATCCCACGTCTATAAGATTCTATTGATTCGCTTTTCTGACATTTTTAACTGAATTCAACATCAATGTATTTTGATGCGCAGTGTGAATAATCAAACTATCCGATCAGATAATCCAAAACTATTTTTAAATCAGGATTAATGTTATGCCAGCATATAAAGCGCCTTTACACGACATTCGTTTCTTAATGAATGAAGTGTTTGACTATCCAGCACATTATCAAACTTTGTCTAACGGTGAAGCAGCAGATCCAGAAACAGTCGACATGATTCTCGAAGGGGCGGCTGATTTTTGTGAAAATGTCCTCTCTCCTTTGAACCAGACCGGCGACCAGGAAGGCTGTCATTTTGAAAATGGCGAAGTGAAAACGCCAAAAGGCTTTAAAGAAGCCTATGACCAGTTTGTGCAAAGCGGCTGGCAAGGTCTGTCTTATCCAGAACAGTACGGCGGTCAAAACCTGCCAATGTCGTTAAACCTGATCAAATCTGAAATGATGGGCACCGCCAACTGGTCATTTCAGATGTATCCGGGTTTAAGTGTGGGCTGTATCAACACCATTATCCAGTACGGTACAGACGAACAAAAAGATACCTATCTGCCGCATCTGGTGGCAGGCACCTGGTCAGGAACCATGTGTTTGACCGAGCCACAATGTGGTACTGACTTAGGTCAGGTGAAAACCAAAGCAGAACCGCAAGCCGATGGTACTTATGCCATTTCAGGCACCAAAATCTTTATTTCTGCCGGCGAACATGACCTGACCGAAAATATTGTCCATATTGTCTTGGCGCGTTTACCGGATGCTCCGGCCGGTACCAAAGGTATTTCCCTGTTTATCGTACCGAAATTCCTGCCATCTGCAGACGGTGGCGTGGGTGAGCGTAACCCAGTGACCTGTGGTTCAATTGAACACAAAATGGGGATTCGCGCGTCGGCAACCGCAGTGCTGAACTTTGACAATGCGGTGGGTTATTTAATTGGCGAGCCGAACAAAGGCCTGCATGCCATGTTCACCTTTATGAATACTGCCCGTATTGGTACCGCGATTCAAGGGATCTGTCATGCGGAACTGGCCTTCCAGGGTGCTTTACCGTATGCTAAAGAACGGATGTCAATGCGTGCCCTGTCCGGTAAAAAAGATCCGGAAAAAGTGGCCGATGCCATTATTCACCATGCCGATGTGCGCCGTATGCTGCTGACGCAAAAAGCTATTGCTGAAGGTGGTCGTGCCATGATTTATCATGCCGCACAAATTGCCGACAAAATGACCGATGCACTGGAGCGTGGCGATACCGCTGCCTTTGAACAGCATGATGATCACCTCGGTTTCTATACTCCAATTCTAAAAGGCTTCCTGACTGAAATGGGCTATGAAGCCGCCAACCATGGCATGCAGGTTTATGGCGGTCATGGCTATATCAAAGAATGGGGCATGGAACAGATTGTACGTGACTCGCGTATCTCGACCCTGTATGAAGGCACCACCGGTGTACAGGCGCTTGACCTGATTGGCCGTAAAGTACTGCTGACCTCAAAAGGTAAAGTGATTCGTGACTATACCGCAGAAATTCTGAAATTCTGTGGTCAGCATGCCCGCAATAAATACATGCGCCGTTTTGCCTGGGACTTAACCAAGCTATGCGCGCAGTGGAATGCCCTGACTGTACGGATCATGCTGGCAGCACGTAAAGACCGCGACATCGTCTCAAGTGCCTCTGTCGACTTCCTGATGTTCTCGGGTTATGTGATGATGGCTTACTTCTGGGCACAGCAGGCGGCCGTTGCATCGGCCAAACTGGCATCGAATGATGGCGCAGAAACCCCAGAGTTCTACAAAGCGAAAATCAAAGTGGCAGATTTCTACTTTGAACGCTTATTGCCACGTACCCAAGGTCATGCCGAAGCGATGGTCAATCCATCTAAAACCATGACAGCATTAGCACCAGAACATTTTAGCTTCGACTACTAAGTCAAAGCCAAAAAAGAAAAGACCGCGCAAGCGGTCTTTTTTATGGATGCTGTAAAAACAGTGAATATCCTAAGCGAAGGTTTTGGATTGTTATAAAAACTCTTCCAGCACCGAATTTAAAAACACATGCCCCTGTTCAGTACAGGCCAGCCGGCTGGCATCTTCCACCAGCAACTTGCGCTGACGTAGTGAGGTTAATACCGGTGCCAAATCATCCAGACTTAAACCGGTACGTTCTGCATAAAGTTTCGCATCGACGCCGGCATTCAGGCGCAGTGCATTCATCATAAACTCAAACGGCATCTCCTCAGCGGTAATCCGTTTGAACTGTCCATGCTCGGCCGGCACCTTGGCCAGATAATCTTTTGGCAGGCGGGTTTTCTGGAAACGGTATACCCCATCTGGTCGGGTGACTTTGCCATGCGCACCAGCGCCAATCGCCAGATAATCGCCAAATTGCCAGTAATTCAAATTATGTGCCGAAGGTCGCTCCTTCCGCCATGCCGACACTTCATAATTGATAAAACCATTGGCCTTTAAATAAGCCTCACCCTGTTCCTGAATCGCTTCCAGCACCTCATCGACCGGTAAAACCGGCTGGGTGCGGAAAAATACGGTATTCGGTTCAATGGTCAGCTGATACCAGGAAATATGGGTCGCGCCCTGCCCAACCGCCAGCTTTAAATCATTTAAAGCCTGTTCCAAAGTCTGCTCCGGCAAACCATGCATCAAATCAACGTTAATGCGCTGAAAGCCGGCCTCACGCGCCAAGTGAATCGCTGAAAGCGCATCGCTCTGGCTATGAATCCGGCCCAGTTTTTTTAGATGATCGCTATTAAAACTTTGCACCCCAATTGACAGGCGGTTAATTCCCGCCGCCAGATAACCGGCAAAAGGATCATGTTCAATGGTGCCCGGATTGGCCTCTAAGGTAATTTCGCAATCGTCTTGAAACGGCAACAGCGCTTTAAGCTGTGCAAACAGCCATTGATAGCCAGCTGCTGAAATCAGCGATGGCGTCCCCCCGCCAATAAACACACTGTGAATTGCACGGCCCTGGGCAAATTCCAGCTGCGTATTAAAATCGGCGACCAAAGCCTGTAAATATTGCTGCTCCAAATCTAGTGACAGTTTGCCATCCGGGACGGCATGCGAGTTAAAGTCGCAATACGGACACTTGCGCACACACCACGGCATGTGAATATAGAGGGACAAGGGAACAGACGCAGGATTCAATTCAGCCAAGGAACAAGCTCAAAAACAGCAAAGGAAGATGCATATTTTAACATGACTGCATCAGGACACCGATAAAATCTCACAGCGAATACCGCTACACTAGAAAAAATTACAGAAGAATTAGCGTGTTAGAATGATGAAAATATCTTCGCAATTACTGCTTTTAATGCCGCTGGCCATGGGGATCGGGATTGCCATGACCCTGCAAACCGCCATCAATACCCAGCTACGCGAATATTTATATTCTCCTTTGCAGGCTGCCCTTTTCTCGTTTTTGGTTGGTACAATAGTGCTGGCTATTTTGGTGTTTTTTCAACAGGTTCCCAAACCCAATCTGCACGAGATCATCCATTTGCCCTGGTATATGTGGCTGGGCGGTGTGTTAGGGGTCTATGCCATCAGTTTAAGTATTTATGCAGCACCGAAACTCGGCTATCTCACCCTGACCGGTTTAATCCTGTTTGGCCAGATTGCCATGTCGATGCTGGTCGACCATTTTGGTGTCCTGGGCACAGAAAAAGCACCCATCAACTGGCAACGTCTTCTGGGTGGCGTGGTGATTTTTATAGGTGTGCTTCTCACTTTACAACGCTAATCGCTCTGTTCTAAGCACATGATGAATATGGGTAATAACTGTGGCTACGCTTGGCAGCACACGTTTTGAATTAAAACAACTGTTCCGTTTAATGATTCCGATTCTGGTGACGCAATTTGCCCAGGCCGGTCTGGGGCTAATTGATACCATTATGGCCGGTCAGTTTTCACCGACCGATCTAGCCGCAATTGCAGTTGGTGTGGGGCTGTGGCTTCCGGTGATGCTGCTGTTTAGTGGCATCATGATTGCCACTACACCGCTGGTGGCTGAGGCCAATGGTGCGCGTACACCGGAAAAAATTGCCACCATTGCCCGGCAATCGTTATGGGTGGCGTTTATTTTGGGCTGGATTGCCTGCCTGATTTTACAGCTGGCACCGCTGTTATTGCCGCTGCTTGGAGTACCAGAAAGCCTGCAACCCAAAGCCGGACTGTTTCTGCATGCCATTGGGTTTGGTATGCCGGCGGTGACCATGTATGCTGCGCTACGTGGCTATTCTGAAGCGCTGGGTTATCCGCGTCCGGTGACGGTTATCAGTCTGCTAGCGCTGGTGGTACTGGTGCCACTGAACCTGATCTTTATGTATGGTTTAGGGCCGCTGCCTGAACTGGGCAGTGCCGGCTGCGGCTTTGCCACGGCCATTTTACAGTGGCTGATGTTTATTACCCTGGCGCTGTACATTTCCAAAAGCAGCGCCTACCAAAGCACCCAGATTTTCACCCGCTGGGAACCCATCGACCGTTACTGGATGAAACGGATTTTAATGCTCGGCCTGCCGATTGGTTTGGCAATTTTCTTTGAAGTCAGTATTTTCAGTACCGCGGCCATTGTGATTAGCCCCTTAGGGGAAACACTGGTGGCGGCGCATCAGATTGCCATGTCGGTGACCTCACAGCTGTTTATGATTCCGATGTCTCTAGCCATTGCACTGACCATCCGCATTGGCACCTATTATGGTGAAAAAAACTGGGCTGCCATGCGCCGCGTGCAGTATTTGGGGCTGATTACCGCAACCCTGCTGGCCTTTATGACCATGAGTTTTATGTGGCTGTTCCGTCCGGAAATTATTTCAATTTATACCTCGGATGTCGATGTGGCACAGGTGGCGATGTATCTGCTGCTGTTTGCAATTGCCTATCAGTTGATGGATGCCTGGCAAATTAGTGCAGCCGGCTGTTTGCGCGGTATGCAGGACACCAAAGGCCCGATGTGGATTACCATGCTGGCCTACTGGGTCATTGCCTTTCCGGTCGGGGTGTATTTTTCCCGCTTTGGCAGCATGGGCGCGGCCGGGGTCTGGGTCGGCCTGATTGTCGGCTTGAGCGTGGCCTGTGTACTGTTGCTGATCCGGTTGTATATGAACAACCAGCGCCTGAGTCAAAGCAGCTAAGCGATTCGCCTCTCATCATCTTTAGCCGGCCATTACCGCCGGCTTTTTGATGTGCAACATGTAGTGAATTTGCTTATTAACAATTTAAAGTAGGCTTTTCACCCAACTGCCGGTATGCTCAAGGCAGATAGTCAAGATGATCTTAAGGAACCTCGCATGGTAAAAACGGCTAGTACACCGGGTCGTCGCTTTATGAAACTGGCCAGTATGACCGCCAGTATCGCCACCAAAACCGTTTCCAATTCAATTAAAAACTTTTCTGCCGATGACGAGCAGAAGAATGCCGCACGCAGCAAACTGTTTCAGGATATTGGTATCCAGATTGCCGATACCTTGGGAGAAATGAAAGGTGCGGTCATGAAAGTGGGGCAAATCGCCTCGCAATATAAAGATATTTTCCCACCAGAAGTGGCGCGGGCCATCAGCAAATTACAACGTCAGGCACCGCCCATGCCTTTTGCCGAAATTCAGGCACAAATCGAAAAAGAACTGGGCAAGCCCCTCGCGCAGATTTTCCAGCATTTTGATGAAACCCCATTTGCCGCCGCGTCCATTGGCCAGGTACATAAGGCAATTTTGCCGACGGGTGAACAGGTGGTAGTGAAAATCCAGTATCCGGGTGTCGATGAAGCCTGTGAAAGTGACCTGAAACAGGTGCGTCTGGCCTTGCGTTTAATGGGTGTGTTAAAAATTGACCGCAAATTGCAGGACAAACTGTTCCAGGAAATTCAGGACAGTCTGGACAATGAGCTGAACTACCAGATTGAAGCACAAAACCTGGAAGTGGCGCGTACCTTCCATCAGGCGCTGGACAGTAAAATTATTATTCCGCAGGTCTTTAAGGACTATTCGACCCGGCATATTTTAACGTTAAGTCTGGAACAGGGTGACAGTATTGAAACCGCCAGCCAGTGGCCACTGGCGACCCGGAATGAACTGGGACGCCGGCTGTTTCGCGCTATTGGTCAGGAAATTTTCTATCTCAAGCGTTTCCACTGTGACCCGCATCCGGGTAACTTTGCCTTCCGTGAAGATGGCAGCGTGATTATTTATGATTACGGCGGTGTGAAGACCTTGTCCAATGACATTGTGCAGCATTTTAAAGCGCTGATTCAGGCCGGCCGTGCCCAGAATATTGCCTTAATGGAACAGGAACTGACTGCCCTGCACTCCCTGTCCGAGCAAGGCAAATTCCCGCCAGAACTGTATCAGGCCTGGCTGGAAGTGCTGATGCGCCCTTTGACCACCGATTATGATTTTGCCGAAAACTCGGCCCATCATGATGGTATGGAACTGATGAAACCCTCGTTAAAATATTGGGATGTATTCAAGCCATCACCCGATACCTTAATGGTCAACCGCACGGTGTCGGGTCATTACTGGAACCTGATTCATTTAAAAGTGCATGACAATTTAAATGATCTGTTTGAAGAACTGGTTCCACCACACGCTTAAACCATATATTAAAAACCACACTGAGCCCGAATGACCCATTCGGGCTGACTTTACTTTTTATTTGTTACGTTATAACATTACATTATTCAGCAAACATGAGGAATTGTTATGCGTCCAGAGATCCATCCCGAATATCAGGAAGTGCTGTTTCACGACACCAATGCCGATGCCTATTTTATTATTGGCAGCACCCTGAAGCCGCAGCAGACCAAGGAATATCAGGGCAAAATCTATCCCTATATGACTTTAGATATTTCCAGTGCTTCGCATCCGTTTTATACCGGTGAGCAGCGTCAGGCCAGCAATGAAGGCCGTGTCGCCAGCTTCAATAAACGCTTTGCCCGTTTTAAACGCAGCAAGGACTAAGCCGCGCAGTAGAAAAAAATTGGCATACACATCCTTTATGAAGTCTAGACCTTTATCTCCAGCTAGGCTTCATTTTTTTATTTTATGCAGTTGATTTTCCTGTTTTTTATTTCGTATTTAATAGCACCTGAAACAGATAAAAACCCACCGCCAGACAGAGCACACCCAAAATCACACTTGAGATCACATACATTAACGCCACGCTGGTGTGTCCCTGTTTCAGCAATTGAAAGGTTTCCAGCCCAAAACTGGAAAAGGTGGTAAAGCCGCCTAAAATACCCACCATTAGAAACAGTCGAAGCTCCTGTTGTAGTACCGGGAACTTTTGGCTGAAGGCAAAGAATATTCCGGCAGCAAAACAGCCGAGCAGATTCACCGACCAGGTCGGCCAGGGAAATAACACACCGGGCTTAAATAGCCACAGACTCAGGCCATAGCGTAGACTTGCCCCGATTGCTCCACCCAATGCCACCCAAAGCCAATTCATGTCGTGTTGATTCCCATGTGTATAACTGCCATTTTATCCACAAGTTGGGCCAAAGAGCAGATTTTTTCATCTGCTGGGTGCAAAAATTGAGGCCGAAATAAGCTAAACCCCTGCGAAAAAACATGCTATTGTCGCAGGGCTTTTACCAATTTTTTCTATGGACTGAGAACATGATGGCTCAAGATTTATTGGCCCAGCTGCATGCAGGCAAAGCGAACTTTGCCGATGTGATTGCCTATATTGATGCACGTTATACCCACACGCCAACTGCGTTTAGCAATGGCCAGCAACACAATGCGGCCACTGAAAACCAGGGCAGCGCCAAAGTGCTGAGTTTTGCCAAATTAAATGGCTTAGACCACGCGCAAACCTTAAGCCTGTTTGCTGAACACTATGCGGCGGTACTGGCCACGCCTGAAGCCACCGATCATCAGAATATCCGCCAGTTTATGCAGCAAGGTTGGGCTGGTGTACAGTTTGCAGGCGAAGCGCTGACGGCCAAATAAGCCTTTAAAACGAAAAACCTCTAAAACAGAGGTTTTTTTATGTCTGATGTTCAGGTCTTAAGCCACGCGCACCCGGCATTTCCATTCTGCCAAGGGAAGCGGTTCTCCCGCCCTGGCCTGTTTTAAATGAATCAGTCCTTCACCGACCTGAACCGCACGAAAACGGAAAGTTTTTTCTCCAGCCGCATTTAACTGCGCGGAGTCATGCTGAGTATTTTCTGCATCCGCCTGTAGATACAAGGTTTCCAGCTTAAAGATGGACGGATGTTGCATCACCGACCAGAGATAGCCGGTGGCTGGATTTTCTGCCAGACGCAATTCCAGAGTTTCCCCGATCTTTAAATTTAACAGTGCCGGACATTGCTGATCGGCATGATAAACATGAGTACCATCGACCGGGGTACTGACACTGCCACAACCGCTGAGGGTCAACAGCCCCAGCCAGCTACAGAGAATGAGCGTCTTGCTATGATTCATCCACCTATGATTCATCGACATTCCCCTGGCGCTACATTTTACCAGTCAGGCCACATTAACTGCGTTTTACTTTTTCAATCCACTGGATTGAACTGACCCGGAACACTTCACAGGCACCATCGCCGGTATCGGTCGGAGTGAGTGACGACGTCCAAACCATATCTTTGTCTTTAACTTCCACCAGTTCCCCGCTTAAACGCACCAGATCACCACGTTTGACCTGTTTAATCTGTTTGGCAATGTTTGGATTGGCCGGAATGATGTGCATATTGGAGACCATCTGCATGGCCTGCTCTGCCGGCACCGGTAAACGATCCATTTTCCAGTTTAAATAGCGGTCGTACTGATTTACCGTAATATGCCGGGCAATTTCCGGCTCTGCAAACAGGCCCCAGCTCACGGCATAATCAATCGGAGAAAACTTGGCCTGCTCATCATCGGTATAGGTTTTTGAACCTAAAATCCGGAAATCGCCACGAAAGGACTGCAAGACCGAAATCGACTGATCGGCAGATGCCGGCGCTAACCCTTTGGCAATATTATAGTCGACCGATGCCATGGCACTGGTCTGTAATAGGGCGGCCGTCATAAGCGAAATAAGTCCAAAGCGCAGCTTCATGAGATTCTCAGATCCTTCAGTCAGAACAGATATATCTCTGATGTTAATCGATGTTGATCAGCAGAAAATAAAGAAATGGTAAGAAAATAGTTACCTTTGGTCTCATTTTTGTCTTTGCCTGCGCGGCTCAGTTAAAATAAACATAGATTAAATAAAAATATGTGATTTCAATGCTTTATAAATTCTATCAACAGCATATTTTCCCACACCTGCTGAATCAGGTGATGCAGACGCCGAGCCTGATGGATTTACGCCGTGAATTGCTGCTGCCAATTGAGGGTGAGGTACTGGAGATTGGCTTTGGCACCGGGCTGAATTTACCCTTTTACCAAAATGTCGATGTAGTCTATGCGCTGGAGCCAAACCTGGAGATTTTCCAGCTGGCCGAAACACGGATTCGTGACAGTGCCATTCTGGTGGAGCATCTGGCTGGCAAAGCTGAGCAGCTGGATTTTGCCGATAATCGTCTGGAGCATGTAGTATCAACCTGGACCTTATGCAGCGTGCAACAGATTGAACAGTGTCTGGCCGAAATTTATCGGGTACTGAAACCGGGTGGTTGCCTGCATCTGGTCGAGCATGTGCTGCATCCTGAAAATTTATATATTCAACGCTTGCAGCATCTACTCACGCCGCTACAAAAACGGCTGGCGGATGGCTGTCATCTCAACCGCGATCTGGCGCTGCTGTTACAGCAGGCCGGTTTTGAACAAAACTAAGAGCGCATTCTCGCTCTTTTAAGGGCGAGTTAGCTCTTTTTTAATGACATGGACTTTTTAGCATTTTTTTCTGACGTTGGTATTCTTTGTTCTTCAATGTATTTTTTCACTA
>NZ_VOXR01000125.1:0-1282 GCF_013420645.1 Acinetobacter sp. C15 | reverse complement strand
AGAGGTGGTCCCACTTGTTTGAACAACTAAAAGCGTATTTATAAGTGATATTCCGCTCTAGTTAAGCCACCTTGTTTTGTTGGGGTAGCTGATCATAGTAAAACTCATTTGGTGTCATTTTGTCTAGACTCGAATGAGGTCGTTTCAAATTATAAAACTCAAAATATGCACTTAATTGCTTTTTCGCATCTGTGACACTGCTATAAGCTTTGAGATACACCTCTTCATATTTAACGCTCCGCCATAATCGTTCAACCATCACATTATCTACCCATCGACCTTTACCATCCATACTGATTTGAATGCCATTTGATTTCAATACATCAATAAATGCATCACTGGTAAACTGGCTGCCTTGGTCTGTATTAAATATTTCAGGTCGACCATATTTTTCAATCGCTTCATTTAAAGCCGAAATACAAAAATCCACCTCCATACTAATCGATACCCTATGCGCAAGTACCTTGCGGCTATGCCAATCAATCACAGCACATAAATAAACAAAGCCTTTTGCCATAGGGATATACGTTATATCCGTAGACCACACTTGATTACTGCGCTGAATAGCCAACCCTTTGAGCAGATATGGATATTTACGGTGAGCTTGATTAGCCTGGCTTAAATTTGGTTTGCAATATAACGCCTGAATACCCATTTTCTTCATTAAAGTACGTGTATGACGTCGTCCTATATGATGTCCTTGACGATTCAACAAATCACGCATCATACGACTGCCTGCAAAAGGATATTGCATATGTAATTCATCAATACATCGCATCAGCTTCAGATCTGATGCACTCACAGGTTTTGGGCGATAGTAATAACAACCACGGGAGACTTTCAGCAGCTTAGCTTGCTTAGATACTGAAATCTGAAGTGAGTCGTCGATTAACTTTTGTGGTTGAAGCGGCCCAGTTTCTTCAACACACCTTCTAAAAAATCAATTTCTAATGCCTGCTCACCGATTTTTGCATGTAGTTTTTTTAGATCGATGGGTGGTTCTGTTGGAGCTTTTGATTGATCGAAAGCTTGCGAGGAAGCTGAGATCAATTGATTTTTCCAGTCAATAATTTGGTTTTGATGAACATCAAACTCAGCACTCAATTCAGCAAGTGTTTTTTCTGCTTTAATCGCAGCAAGTGCTACCTTAGCTTTAAAATCATTTGAATGATTTCTTCTTGGTCTACGTGCCATAAAATACTCCATATATTGATGTTTATAACATCATTTGAGGAGCAGAATATCACTTATAGGAGTTGTTCAAATTTACGGATCCATCTCT
>NZ_VOXR01000124.1:0-1300 GCF_013420645.1 Acinetobacter sp. C15 | reverse complement strand
GAGAGCGTTCAAAATTCTGTGTCAGCCGAATTGGCTAGAGTTTAATTATATCATCGAGCCTGCCTTCAAAGTAAATCGATAACTGTGTGATGGTTTGCCCCCAGTTTGTCACCGGCATTGTCCATTTTTCAGAAGCCTGTTGAATGCCAATATACAGCAATTTCAGCAGGCTATTTTCATTCGGGAAAGCCCCCTTGGTTTTGGTCAGTTTTCTGAATTGGCGATGTACTGCTTCAACCGCATTGGTGGTATAAATTGGCTTCCTAACCGCTTTCGGATATTTGAAATAGGCACTGAGTAAATGCCATTTTTCACGCCATGAACGAATGACTTTCTCGTATTTATCCCCCCATTTGGCTTCCAGCTCATCTAGCGCCATTTCAGCTGCCTGCTTGGTATCTGCTCGGTAAACAGGCTTCAGATCAGCCATAAAGGCTTTTTGATCCTTACTGGCCACATAACGCAAGCTATTGCGGATTTGGTGAATAATACATAACTGCACTTCTGTCTGCGGAAATATCGCAGCAATTGCTTCAGGGAAGCCTTTAAGCCCATCAACGCAGGCGATCAGAATGTCTTGTATGCCACGGTTCTGCAAATCTGTGAGTACGCTGAGCCAATAATTAGCACCTTCACTTTCTGATAGGTAAAGACCCAGCAGTTCTTTATGGCCTTCGGTATTTAATCCCAGTACGGTATAAACGGCTTTGTTGACATAACGGCCTTCATCCTTGATCTTGTAATGGATGGCATCGAGCCACACAAAGGGATATACGGCATCAAGCGGCCTCTGTTGCCAGGCACGTAATTCGGGGATTAGCTTGTCTGTAATATTGGTAATGGCACCCTCGGAAATATCCAGTGCATACATATCGGCAATATGTTTTTGAATATCACGGTAGCTCATGCCGAGCGCAAACAGTGAGATGACTTTACTGTCGATCTCTTCAGAGAGTTTGGTTTGATTTTTCTTGACGAGTTGAGGCTCAAAATCACCAGTGCGATCACGAGGTGTTTCCAGTTCAAATGAACCGGAGGATGATTTTACGGTCTTGCGAGAGTAACCATTCCTGCGATTGGATGGTTTAGGATTTTCTTCCAGATAGTTTTCAATTTCAGCATTTAAAGCCGCTTCTGTCAGCTGTTTGATTAGTGGTGTCAGGATACCGTTTTCACCAGTGAGGGGTTGTCCTGACTGTAATTGTTTTAAAGCTGCTTCGAAATCAAAGTTGTTTGCCATGATGTGTCATTTCCTGTTTGATTCAGTTTATTGAAATGACACAGATTTTTGAACACTACC
>NZ_VOXR01000123.1:0-1303 GCF_013420645.1 Acinetobacter sp. C15 | reverse complement strand
AATACCAACGAACAGCCCAAAGAATGATTTCACCTTGAAAGTGCCGACCGTGGAAGGGATTCATCTGCTGTATCTCGAAATAAATAAGATATTTAGCTTATCATGTCAGCCTATTTGCAACAGTGCCGTTGATCTTCCGTCCTTCATGCATGAGGGCCACAGTGCCATCCGGGTACTCCAGAAATGAAATGTATTGCCCAACAAGCTTATGATTCAGCTCTGTCGGTTCAAGCAGATAAATACACTTGTCATAGGTGATGGTTAGGTTCTTCGTGACCTTACGCGGTTCCTGCCAAGTGAATATATCCTCCAGCTCAGCATCAGATTCCGTTAAAGATCGATGTAAATTCTTCGAGTTTCTCGCACACTTGGCAAACTTCTGATTGAAGTGCTCAATGAAGCAGGGTAGCCATGCATTGGCTTCGGCAATTGAACTGATGCCTTCCAGACGCATCTCCTTGATCAAACGGTCTTGAAGGGTTCTATTCGCGCGTTCTACGCGACCTTTAGCCTGTGGTGAGTTGGCAAAGATAATATCAATATTTAACTCGTTCAGAATCCGCCCAAATTGCGTGATCTGGCTGTCTTTCCTGGATTTCTGATTAACTCTGAATACCGAATGTTTGTCGCTATAAAAGGCCAGAGGTTTGCCGTATTGTTCAATGTAGGCTCGGGTTGAAAGCATATAGTCGAAGGTGGTTTCCGCCTCACAGAAGCGTAGATGCAACAGCTTTCCAGTGGCATCATCGATATACACCAATAAACAGCACTTAGCAGCGCGTCCTTCGAACCAGTCATGATATGAGCCATCAATCTGGATCAGCTCACCGAAGCAATCCCGGTTATAACGTGGCTGATATGGACGTTTAAGGCGCTTGGATCGCGGAATCCAGAGGTCATTGGCCATCATCCAGCGCCGAACCGTTTCTACCGGGATATTCAGGTCAAATATGCTGCTGAGCTTCTCATGCGCCAAGGTAGGTCCAAAGCCCAGCAGATGTTCAGAAATAATGGAAAGACATTTTGATTTTAATAACTCATCATGGCGATGATGGCCAGGTTGACCACGACTGGCATGTGCCAGACCTGAAACACCGTCTTGATTGAGTTTCTGCAATAACCGGGTAATTTGACGAGTGGAAAGATTCAGGATTTCAGCAGCACGGACCTGGGTAAAGAGATGGATCCGTAAATTTGAACAACTCCTATAAGTGATATTCTGCTCCTCAAATGATGTTATAAACATCAATATATGGAGTATTTTATGGCACGTAGACCAAGAAGAAATCATTCAAATGATTTT
>NZ_VOXR01000015.1:0-68711 GCF_013420645.1 Acinetobacter sp. C15 | reverse complement strand
AGCCTCGTTATAACCGGGACTGTTATGGTGAACTGATCCAAATCGATGGCTCACACCATGACTGGTTTGAAGGTCGAGCCCCTAAATGCTGTCTGCTGGTATTTATCGATGATGCCACAGGAAAATTGCAGCATTTACGCTTCTGTGAATCAGAATCAGCCTTTGACTATATGATTTCAACACGTTTGTATATTGAGCAGCATGGTAAGCCGTTGGCATTTTACAGCGATAAACATTCAGTCTTCAGGGTGAATCAAAGCAGTAAGAAAGACACCAAGATTACCCAGTTTGGGCGCGTACTCAGCACCCTGAATATCGATATTATCTTCGCTAATTCACCACAGGCCAAAGGCCGTGTAGAACGGGCCAATAGAACGCTTCAGGACCGTCTGATCAAAGAAATGCGCCTGGAAGGCATCTGTTCGATTGAGCAAGCGAATGCCTGGCTACCCTGCTTCATTGAGCAGTTCAATCAGAAGTTCGCCAAGATGGCTTTTAATCCCAAGGATTTACACCGGACTGTTACTGAAACTGCTGAGGAGTTAGATGATGTTTTTACTTGGCGTGAACCCCGCAGAGTCACGAATAGCCTGACGATTACTTATGATAAATGCGTATATCTCCTGGAAAACACGGAAGAAAACCAAAGATTGATTGGTAAGTATCTTGAGTTCCTAGAATACCCGGATGGTACAGTCGCGATTGAATATCAGGGAAGAAAAATCAATTACAGCATCTTCGATAAATTAAGTCAGCTTAACCAGCGAGAGATTGTTGAGAATAAACGTTTAGGTGCTGTTCTCAATCATATTCAACAACAGCATGAAGAATTGGAACAGCAATACAAACGCAATCGTTCTCAATCTATGCCAAGAAGACGTGCACAGAAAACAGCAATTCAACAACGAAATCTGAATCCTGTGCTTGACTTGGAAATGTCTGTATAGGACATTTCTATTTGGTTTTAAGATAGGACATTTCTACTTTGGAATAACAATAAATGTTAGAACCCATTTAAAGTGTCTGTATTCTCACCAATAAAAATGTCTAGTTTATGATGATTTAACCATCATGGACTGGATATGAAATATAGATGCTGATCACTATGTCTGACAAAGAAATTCAACGTCTTGCGGTTCTGCAAGACGTTCGAGATCATCGTATTACCCAAGTCCGTGCTGCTGAAATCCTGAATCTTTCCACCCGTCAAATTACCCGGTTATTGCAGAAGCTCAATCAAGATGGTGTTTCAGGTCTGGCTCATGCCAGTCGTGGTCAACCTGGCCATCGTCGCCATGATGACTTGTTAAAAGCAAAGTGCCTTTCCATTATTTCTGAACATCTGCTGGGCTTTGGGCCCACCTTGGCGCATGAGAAGCTCAGCAGCATGTTTGACCTGAATATTCCTGTGGAAACAGTTCGTCGCTGGATGACTGCCAATGAGCTCTGGATTCCGCGATCCAAGCGTCTGAAACGTCCATATCAGCCTAGATATAACCGTGATTGCTTCGGTGAACTGATCCAGATTGATGGCTCCTATCATGACTGGTTTGAAGGACGATCCGCCAAATGCTGTTTGCTGGTTTATATCGATGACGCCACTGGAAAGCTGTTGCATCTGCGCTTTTGTGAGGCTGAAACGACCTTCGACTATATACTTTCCACGAGAGCCTACATTAAGCAATATGGCAAGCCTTTGGCCTTTTATAGCGATAAACACTCAGTATTCCGAGTGAATCAGAAATCGAGCCAAGACAGCAAGATCACGCAATTTGGGCGGATTCTGAATGAGTTAAACATCGATATTATCTTTGCCAACTCACCACAGGCCAAAGGACGTGTGGAACGTGCTAACAGGACACTTCAGGATCGTCTGATCAAAGAGATGCGTCTGGAAGGCATCAGTTCGATTGCTGAAGCCAATGCTTGGCTACCCTGCTTCATTGAGCAGTTCAATCAGAAGTTCGCCAAGTGTGCGCGTAACTCAAAGAATTTACATCGACCATTAACCGAATCTGATCTTGAACTGGATGATATTTTTACCTGGCAGGAACCACGTAAGGTCACCAAGAATCTAACCCTGACGTATGACAAATGTATTTATATGCTTGAACCGACTGAATTGAACCAGAAATTAGTTGGACAATACATTTCATTTCTGGAGTACCCGGATGGCACTGTTGCGATCATGTATGAAGGACGGAAGATCAACTACAGTATCTTCAATAAACTGACTGGACTGCAGCAGAATGAAGTGGTTGAGAATAAACGTTTAGGTGCTGTTCTCAATCATATTCAACAACAGCATGAAGAATTGGAACAGCAATACAAACGCAATCGTTCTCAATCTATGCCAAGAAGACGTGCACAGAAAACAGCAATTCAACAACGAAATCTGAATCCTGTGCTTGACTTGGAAATGTCTGTATAGGACATTTCTATTTGGTTTTAAGATAGGACATTTCTACTTTGGAATAACAATAAAGGCTAAGCCTTATCTCGCTCTACAATACTTCAAAGACCTTTTCCTAGACATCTTGGTAAAAAAAACGTATAACACCGTTTTTCAAATTAACAGGTGAACGCGTTGAAACTTGTGCTTGCACCCATGGAAGGCTTAACCGATCCGATCATGCGTGATGTCCTCACGTCTGTCGGCAGCTTCGACTGGTGTGTGACTGAGTTTATTCGGGTCACCGACTCAATCCTGCCCGATCATATCTATCACAGCTATTGCCCGGAATTATTGAACGGCGGTAAAACTGCGGCTGGCACCCCAGTGCATGTGCAGTTTCTGGGCAACAACCCGGACATGCTAGCCGCTAATGCAGTCAAAGTTGCAGCCATGGGCGCACCAGCGATTGACCTGAACTTTGGCTGTCCGGCCAAAACCGTAAACCGTCATCGTGGCGGTTCGGTCCTGCTAGATGAACCGGAAGTGGTACATGAGCTGGTCAAAGCTGTGCGCGATGCCGTGCCGGCACATATTCCGGTTTCTGCCAAAATGCGCTTAGGCTATATGGATCGCAACTTCATGCTGGACAATGCCCATGCCATTGAAGATGCAGGCGCCTCCTGGATCACGGTCCATGCGCGCACCAAAGCCGATGGTTATACCCCACCAGCCTTTTGGGATCAGCTGGCCCCGATTCGTGAAGCCTTAAAGATTAATGTGATTGCCAATGGTGAAATCTGGACCAATGCCGACGCCAAACAATGCCAGTTAGAATCGGGTTGTGAAGATTTAATGATTGGCCGTGGTGCCGTCACCACCCCTGACCTCACCCAATGTATCCGCCAGAACTCTGATGCACCCTTACTGAGCTGGCCAGATCTGCTTGATTTGCAAATTCGTTTTATTCACGGTCCGGCCAAAACCGAAATTGGTATGCTGGGGCGTTATAAACAATGGCTGGGCATGATGTCGAAACATTATCCAGAAGCCAAAGCGCTATGGGATGAGGTTAAACGCATCAAAAAGCTGGATGAAATTATTGCCACCCTGCAAGCCTCGCAACACACGGCACTCTAAACCAAACATTGTCGCGGCTGTTTACAGGGCTTGTCTAACAACTGTTTGATCACTTTTGTGTAATCATCTTGCAAGCCGCAGCTTAAAAACTCCGGCTGATGACATTGCCCTGAAAATTCAGACAATCCTCCACCCGAGTCCGCTGTACCGGCGCCAGTTGCGCCAGATCAAACCAGCGATATTCATCATGTTCATCACTTAACTGAATCTGTGCATCTTCCGGTACATGACAGCGAAAAATAAAAGCATGGGATTGCACCGCTGCATGAAAATACACACCCGACAAATACCCCACCTGCACCTGACAGCCAATTTCTTCCTGACATTCCCGAATTAAGGCCTCGTGGATGGTTTCCCCCATATCCAGCGCGCCACCCGGTAAGCCCCAGGCCTGATCGGCATAGGTAGCTTTAAGTAACAGCACCTGCTGCTGGGCATTACAAATTACCGCATGCGAACTTAAGCGATAAAAATCATGAAAGGCCAACGAACTGCTCTCCCCTAGTTTTAAACGATAACCTAACGGCCAGATGCAAACAGCCGTATGTGGACAAGGATGCAATCATTAGGAATCTGTCACCACGGCCTGACTTAAATCGGCCTGGCCCAAACGCTGGATTTCCTCCAGCTTCTGTTTGCGTAATCGCTCACTGCTTAAGGTCTCCTGTAAATCCAGCGCCAGTGCTTTCAGCAAATCCAGATCTTCTTCAGACATCTGCCGCACCTGCTTGTCCAGAATACATAAGCTGCCTATGGCCAAGCCCTGTTTACTTTGAATTGGCACCCCGGCATAAAAACGGATTTTCTGTCTGGCCAGATGAGGATACTGCCGAAAGCGTGGATCACGCTGAATATCTTCAATGACCAGCGCTTCATTCTGATAAACCAGATGGGTACAAATCGACTCCTCACGGCGCTGCGCTGCGTGGATCGGCGACTCTACCGCTTCTGCCAGCGGACTGGCCGGAGTATGCACCTGCCCGGCATCGACCAGCGAAATCTGGGCATATTTCACATCAAAGGCCTGCCGTGCTTCTTCAATATACTGGCTGTAAATTGGCAGTAGTTCCGGCTGCAATAAATCCAGTTCATGCAAAGCTTGTAAACGTTCAGCCTCATTGTCATGCATCAGTGCCGCCGCCGGGTTTTCCCCTTGTGCCATCAGCAGCATATCCATATTCAGCATCAGTTCATTCACACTATTCACCACAGCTTCAGGCTGAAACAGACGCTCAATCTCATCACGCAAATGCGTCGACTGATTGCCCAGCAAAGCAAACACCAGTTTGATCTGCGGTTTTAGTGTACGTATCCGGTGGTTCAACAGGCGGATTTGCGCCATCGGTTGCTGATGAAAAATAGTGATACAGATGATGTCGGTCGATTCCGGCACGGCACTCAACACATCCGAGCGCGATTGAATCAAGGCATCGGCATGGCTACAGGCGGCAATCTTTTTCAGGTTCAGACCATGGGCCAGCATGGCAGAGGCCAGCACATCCACCTCCCAACGTGCCCCCAGACACATGACTTTGGGGTTGTTCAGTTCGGTCTGTAGCGGATATTGCTGCTGAAATTCATGATTAAACCGTTTTAAACCCTGATGCATGCGCAAACGGTGTTCGGCGCTGGCCTCGGTATTATGGACCTGCGAAAACAGGCAAATCGCAGGAATCGCCACTTCATCATAGAAATTATTGATTTTCCGGACCAGCGCTTCTTCATTCGTTTTTTTCGGCAGCTCCTGCTGGATATATGCATTAGCCACATCCAGCGCATCATGTACTTCATCGGCCACCAAACGCTGATAAAAACGTTCGGGCGGTGACAGCACCGGGGCACTGCCAATTAACACTTTGACAAAGCCCAACGCCGGAATATAGTGCGACAGCACCAGCAAACAGGCCGTTAACGGTGTTGATAAAATCAGACCAATTGGTCCCCAGATTAAGGTCCAGAAGGTGGCAGCCAGAATAATCGACAAGGTAGTCAGGCCGGTACTTTCGCCATATAACCACGGCTCAATGATGTTATTACTGATCAGCTCCAGCAGCAGAATCAGGCCCAGCGTCCAGAGGAACATATTCCAGCCTGGATCCACCGCAAAGGCCAGCGTTAACGGGAACACCGCAGAAATGATCGGGCCGACATAAGGCACAAAGCGCAGCACCACCGCCAGCATGCCCCACATGATGGCCGCAGGCACGCCAATAAACCACAGTCCGGCTGCCATCGGAATGCCATAGGTGACATTGACCAGCAATTGCATGCGCAAATAGGTACCAATGCGCTGGCCGGCTTCATCCAGCACATCGGTACCAATATTCAAATTACCGCCAAGCAGACGCAACAAGCGGTCATGCAGATCTTTACGGCTAATTAAAATCAGCACCACAAATAAAAATACGATACCAATGGTGGCAATCGGGCTTAAAATCTTGCTGCCCCACTCCATGGCGGCATCGGAAGGACTTTGCTCCAGTCCGACCACCTTGACATTCTGCACACCCTTTTCCTGCTCGACCTGATTGATGCCTTCAAACGAGCTTTCCACCGTATCGAAAGTGGTTTTGGCCCCATCCCAAGCACTAGGGCCAGAGGTTAGCGATTTCACCGTATTCAGTTTTTGCTGAATGGTGTCCTGATATTGCGGTAATTCTTGACTTAAATCTTTGAGCTGAAAACCCAGATAACTGCCCAGTCCAGCCAGCACACTAATGGTGAAAATCATAACAATGGCAATCGACGGCAGCTGTGGCAGTCCCCATTTTTTTAACCGTGACACCAGCGGTTCCAGCAAAAATGCCAGCAAAATAGCCAGTGCCAGCGGAATCAGCACATCCTGACCAAAATACAGCGCCGCAATAATCACCGCGCTAATCACAAAACCGGCCATCACCCGGACAATATTCTGGGTTTCAATATCCCGCTTGACCCAACTGGCGGCAGATTTTTCCGGCTTCCAGTGATGGGGACGCGGTGGCTGCGCTTCTGGCTGGAGCAGACCCGGTTTATTGTTCTGTTTTCGCATGGCTGGGCACATCCTGTTGCTCTTTATTTATTATGTACGAGCTTCGGTTATTTATTTCAAATAGATTCCTGTAAAAAAACGCCTAATTTCAGCAAGAAACAGTACAGTAGATGAAGATGGGAAATATTGAAAGCAGTAAAATGGCACATACACCGCTGTGCCATTGCAAGAGAAAAATATTAAGGACGAATGATGGCTTTGCTGTAAATATCCGGGTCCATTTCCAGAATTTCGACACACAGTTGCAGCGTCAATTCATTCTGTGGCGGCAGATAATCCTGCAACACCTCCAGCACGGTCCGGGAAATTTCCTGCTTTAGGGCGGTGCTACGGCCTTTTAAAATCGAGATTTTGGCATGCACATAGGCCTGTGCGCTTTCATCCAGTCCAATCACATAGTCCTGCTGGCAGATGGCGCGACTTTTAATATCAGAGGCATTAGCAAACAGGCCATTCTCGACCAGCGTCCGGTTGATACGACTGAGCAAGGGCTTCATTTCAAGCGCGTGCAGGTGATCTGAATATTCAAGATGGATATGTGGCATCAGCCTTCTCCCGACATGGTGCAGATGTGATCTTAAAAAATTCAGGGTTTTACCCTGCTTCAAAGCAAGATAAAACCCAAGAGAAACAGTGCGATTATGCTTTTTTCACATATTCCGATTTCAGTTTAATTGCGCCAATACCATCCACTTTACAGTCAATATCATGACCATCTGATGCTTCTGGCAATAGGCGGATATTTTTCACTTTGGTACCCACTTTCACCACAGAAGATGAACCTTTAATTTTCAGGTCTTTAATCACCGTCACGGTATCGCCATCAGCCAGTACATTGCCATTGGCATCTTTAATGATGGCGCCGGCCTCGGCTTCTGCCTGCTCCCCTTCTTTCCATTCATGTGCGCATTCAGGACAAATTAGCAAGTCACCATCTTGATAGGTATATTCGGACTGGCATTTTGGGCAATTCGGTAAAGACATAAAAACCTCGAAACGAGCAAAATAAAAAATATAAAGGTCTACTATAACATTTATATTTTTCATCACGTTAAAATCCCTATCCTGTTTAGGGATTAATAACAGTATTTGCGTTATTTACCTTGGTGTTCCAGCAGCTGTTTAAACACCTGCAGATGATTATGCTGTTCGTTTTCTGCTGCGGTTAACAGGGTAATTGGTCCCTTCTGCGCCAGTTGCCGGATTTCCTCCACCGCATCCAAATGCTGCTGCAATTCTTGCCGATAACGCTGCTGAAACTCCGGCCAGTGCTGCTCGATATCTTCATGAAACCATTTACGCAGTTCCGTCGACGGGGTTAAATCCTTCGGCCATAGGTCAATCTGGGCATCGGCTTTTTTGATCCCGCGCGGCCAGATCCGGTCCAGCAGAATCCGGGTGCCGTCCTGCTCGCTTACAGCCTGATAAATACGTTTGGTAGCAATGGGCATGGTTTTACTCATCCGGAATGTCAGGGGTCACCAGCAGGCTGAGTAAATCCAGACATTCCTGCCAGCCCAAATAACAGCCATCGACCGGAATGGCATCGGGCAGATTGTCCTGCTGAATCCAGACTTCGGTTCCAACCGATACCGCCTTAAACTCAATCGTGACCTGAATCAGTCCGGGTAAATCCGGGCTATCAAACTCATCCTGATAACGCAGTCGCTGCTCGGGAATCACTTCCAGATACTGCCCGTGAAAACCGTGGCATTTGCCCGTGCTCAAATTACAAAAGGCGATTTTATAATGACCATTGACCACGGGTTCAAACTGTTCAATCTGCACGGTAAAGCCATGTGGTGCCATCCATTTGACCAGGGCATGCGGATCGACAAAGGCCCGATATACCCGCGATAACGGCGCCTGAAATATACGGTGTAACTGTACGCTGTGTTGCATGACGTCACCTGTTTACAGCGAATAATTTTCAGTCTACGCCTTCTGCCTTGGGCCTGTGTATGACTTTGGTTGAAGCGAGCGTAAAGCAAAAAAAGCATGCGCTCCGGCATGCTTTTTTGTACTAGAAAATGGGGTTAAACCGGATAGTTTTCTTCTTCGTCTTCATCATCATAGACATAGGCCATGCAGCCCCAGCCATCATATTCACCCTGGAACTGGTTGGCGATTTTGGTGAACCATTCTTCTAAATCAACAATATCGGCATAGGCCGGTTCCATATAAACATAAATGGTAATAATCCATTCGGTCACACCAGAATCATCATCCTGAAATAAAGAAATTTTTTGTTCTTCATTTAACAGAAATAAGGCACAACGTTCAGCCTGTTCCTGGTCGGTAAAGGCAATCGAATATTCAATTTCATGTGCCTCGTCCAGATCATCACCATCTTCATGCATTTGCCAAAGTACGTTGCCGTTGTCGTCATCTGGAAATTGTTCATAATCGCGTGACATCGTTTTGTCCTTGTTCTGTGTTGTTGTTCTACTGGTCAGCTTACCCTAATTTTGTTGCAGTTCCGAGATAGAGCACTTAATTTTTTTCTGTTCTATCATCCTGATCTCTATCCGGATCGGCAATCCCCTGTTTTGGGGGGCGCACTCAAAATCAGATCAACTGCTTAAAACGGTACCTGTCCACGAATTTCAACCGCGGTACCGCTTAAAGGCTGAGTAAAAGCCAGATAACTGGCATGCAAGGCCATGCGTTTTAGGGGACTGCGTGCAGGTTCTGGATGATACAGCTTATCGCCGGTAATTGGATGGCCGATATACTGCATATGCACGCGTAGCTGGTGTGAACGTCCGGTAATTGGGGTCAGCAATACCCGGCTGATGTCCATCTCGGCATTATAGTCCAGTCCCTGATATAAAGTCTGTGCCGGCTTACCCAATTCAAAATGCACCATCTGACGCGGCCGGTTTTCCCAGTCGGTAATTAATGGCACCTCAACTTTGCCCTCACCGTCGAGTTTGCCCTGTACCAGGGCAATATAGTGCTTGGTCACGGTGCGCGCCTGAAACATTTTACTCACCGCTACTTCTGCATCACGATGTTTGGCAAACATCAGAATACCCGAGGTGGCCATATCTAAACGATGGGTAATTTTGGCCTGTGGATAGCGCGCCAACACGCGTAAATAGGCACTGTCCTGATGCTCCGGCAACCGCCCCGGCACCGACAGCAAACCTGCTGGCTTTTCAATCACCACCAGATCATCATCTTCATAGAGCAGGACTAGTGGCTCTTGCGGCGGGCAATATACAAAGTTGTCGTTTAAAGGCATGGCGGTACGGCTTGGGAGTCGAAAGCGGGCAAAATATCAAGCGGCCAATCCGCTGTCAATCTATTGAGAAGATAGATATTTAATCTGGAAGCTACTGGAGAGAAATAGTTTTTATTCTCTGGTTTTTCGAGTTTGATTTTTATAGTTTGTTGTTCTGGTCATGCACGGAATTTTTAGGGTGTCAGGGAAAACTTGCTGTTTACTTCAACTATCATCACGTTGTACGTCATGATCTTATAGCCTATAAACTTCTAATCTATAGCGTCCTAAGCCGAATCGAGACCTTTTGGGTGAGTACTGCACTCGCGTTTTGCGCCGCTGACAGCATGCTACTCTTTTCGATCCCGTCACACCCTTGAGAGATATAGTAGTCAAAGCCTGCCGAAATTGTTTTCCGAAGATCAGTCAATTTAAAATATTTTCAGGAAATTTTCCCTAATAAAGCTTAATCACAAGAAATTTTTATACACTAGGTTAAATTCTTCATTTTATTTTGCAGAAAATGGCGATTTTAAGAGAATTTATCTAAGTGATTATGATGGCTCAAGACAGCGGCTGCATCAGTTGAATTAAATTACCGCAGCCATCTTCCAGCACGGCAATTTTCACATTGCCAGCCAGGCCGGCATCGGTGCTTGAGTAAAAACCACACCTAGCGCGAGTAAACGCTGATATTCTGCCTCAAGATCGTTGACCTGAAATGAGGTATAAGCAATACCATCTGCCTTAATCGCGGCTTTAAAGGCTTTCGCTGCGGGATGCACATCCGGTTCTAGTAGCAGCTCAACACCATCTGGCTGCTCGGGAGAAACCAGCGTCAACCAGCGATATTCACCCACCGGGACATCCTGTTTTAGCCGAAAACCAAGTATCTGAGTATAAAACTGCAAGGCTTTTTCCTGATCATCGACTATAAGACTGGTGACATAAATTTTCATTGTTCTGCTCGGTAGTTTTTATTTTTTATAGCATAGCTGCTTTCAGTACCCTGTAGGATTCTGGCAAATAAGGTTGCGATAACTGAAAGGAAAATGAAGGTGATTTAAACGAATATAGTGAAATAGGAATAACAAAAAGATAAAGAAGAATAGAGATGTTGAAATTTTTATTTTTAAGGGAGCGGGAAATACTTCAACCATTAAAACTTGGTAAGTTCTAACTTTTTGCCTATAAACTTCTGATCTATAGCGTCCTAAGCCGAATCGAGACCTTGTGGGTAAGTACTACACGCACGTGATACGTTACTGGTAGCAATCTACTCTTTTCGATCCCCTTTCACCCTTGAGCAATAGAATTGTCAAAAGCCGGCGGGATTGTTTTCCTAAGCTACGGCGTTTTTTCATCTTTTTGATAATTTTTCTCACATCAAACGGTTTAGATAGAATTTTTTATTTTCAAGCTGCCATAATCATGATTCTTTTTCATGATTCCGTATTTTTCTGGAATATTCAGGCATAAATTATTCTGCCCGGTTCAGGACATTGCAGATCTTTAATCGTGAGGTATCGAGCTGTTTAAAATAACTGTCCTTGAATGAGCTGGGCGCTAAACCACCAGCCACTTAAGGCTGACATGCCACAGAGCAAATTGGCCAAGACTTTATTCAGTTTAGATAAGGTCGATTGATAAATTTTGATATTCAGCATGTAAGCCAGCACGGCATAAACCACCCCAATGGCACCACCAAACAGCACCAGCAGTAACGGCCAACCCGCCAGCAGATGCGCCTTGACCGGCAATTGAGTATAAGAATCGGCAGCTTGAGAGTTTGACATGGCTTTGCTCCTGATGATTTTTCTTTAAAACCAGCATCCACCCGAAAGTGGATGTGGCGCTCCTAGGAAGCATCATGAAGCAAAAAACAGGCCAGTTATTTATTTTAAATACAGCCAGCGAGTATAACGGTTGATATAGGCATTCAGCCCATCGCCATATTGGGCCAGCTGTTTCATATTCTCGACATGCTGCACACCGGCGCTGGCATAGCTATAAGTATAGACCCTGCTATTTTTACGGAACTGAACCCGAATAAACTCATGACCTATTTCATAATTGGCCACGCCAGAGTCATGGTTAAGATCAAGATAATGTTGCAAAGACTGCACCTGAAATATGCTATATGTCTTATTCAACATGGGGATTAATGGCTAATTTTTAAACAGATTCAAGTAATAAACACCTTAATTTTTATTATTCATTTTCAATAAGATAGAACCTCAAACCCACTCAATTTGTATCTCGATTTTGCGTTTTCTTTTTGTAGTGCTTCAACTGTTCTAACACCCTGAAAATTCAGCATATTTTTATTGATCCCATTAAAAAGCCCTATCGTGTGATAGGGCTTTTTAATGGGATCAATAAAAAGCCCTATCGTGTGATAGGGCTTTCATTCAAAACAGAGGGTAACTGTTTGAGTGCTGTTGCTTAGGCATTCTTATTGTTAAATTGATTGCCTTGGCATTTGGTACACGGGGGTAAACGGTCTGTACCAATTTCTAAGTAAACGCGATGTCCGCATTGGACACAAAAATAGAAGCCTGTTCCTGGCTTGTCGCCTGCAGTTACCATCTTTGCTCTCCGTATGATTTAGAAATGGTCTATTCAGTATAACCAATCTGTGATGATTGTCTATTGTCCATTTCGACGAGTGATGATGGCGTTTGGGCGAAGGATAATTTTGATAGAAAATTAAGCTGGCTTTATAGAAATTTAATAAGAAATTTTTCCAATTTGAGTTGTAGATGCTAATTAATTTGGTATTAAATCCCGCAATCAGGAAAAGATTTTTTATTCTTATTTAATTTTTAAAATATATTTCTAATTCTATAAACGCTTATTTATCTCCCGTAATACCTATAAGTCTGCAAATCTGTCTTCTATAAAAAAATATCCCATTCAAAAATGGGATATTTTTTAAACCAATTTAGCAATTAGGATCGATAACAAAATTGGTTTGACTGAATTTCTGCCATGCCCCTGTCGCAGCACCATCAACAACAAGAATTGAGATAATGCCCCAGTCGACCAGAATGCCTAATAAGGTGGTTGGGTCAAATGTCTTTTGAGGTGTGATGCTCGTGGTTTGGCAGCCTGGTTTTTCTGCCTTAATTACATAATTTTCTTTCTTCTTAAAAGTATAAACAGCACTACGCTGGCCCATATACTCTTCATTTACATATAGCTTGGCTAATTCATCATTACTACGAATATTTACAGTCTGTGTTGAACCATTAAACATCGTGGCACAGCCTGTCATAAACAACATAACACTCGCTAAAATTACAGCAGTTAATTTTCCCATAAACCCCTCATCAATTGCATTTTTACAAAAACGCTATTGCAAATTACAAAAAGAAAACAAACTACTCTTTTCAATTAAAAAATTCAATTAATTTATTGAATTTATTTATTTTTTTAATTATTTTAAATTTAGTTTTATATATTTCTAATAAATTCTAAATCGCATTCAACCTTTAATATATTTTGAATAATGAATAGGGAATCAGCCTTAATATCGACCACTGGACGTATGACAGAAGTCCACTTTTTAATTCAATCTTAAAACCTCCTTCGAATCTTCTCTGTAAGCACCAATAAAAAACGCCCCAATGTACATTAGAGCGTTTTTAAACAATTTCAATAACTTTAATCTCCCCCTAACCCTGAGCCATACATGGCATAAGAAAAAAAGAGAAACTCCCTCCTTTCTTAAAGGAGGGTTGGGGAGGATTCATTTAATAATTAAGCCACATTCCCTTCCAAGAAATCCTGCGCAAAGCGTTGCAATACACCGCCCGCTTCATACACAGACACTTCCTCTTCGGTATCTAGACGACAGGTCACCGGCACTTCAACAATCTGGTTCTTGCCATCATCCGTTGAACGCTCAATCACCAAAGTCAACGTCGAACGTGGCGCGATATTACCAATCACGCTATACAGTTCTGTACCATCCAAACCTAAAGTTTTACGGTCTGTGCCCGGCTTAAACTCAAGCGGTAACACACCCATCCCAACCAGGTTAGTCCGGTGAATACGCTCAAAACCTTCTGCCACAATCGCTTCAACACCAGCAAGGCGTACACCTTTAGCCGCCCAGTCACGGCTTGAGCCTTGGCCGTAGTCTTTACCGGCAACAATAATCAGCGGCTGTTTACGATTCATGTAGGTTTCAATCGCTTCCCACATCCGCATTACTTCGCCTTCAGGCTCGACACGCGCTTTGGAACCTTGCTTAATGGTACCGTCAGAACGTACCACCATTTCATTAAACAATTTCGGGTTGGCCAGCGTTGCACGTTGTGCCGTCAAGTGATCACCGCGGTGGGTGGCATAGGAGTTGAAATCTTCCTCAGGCAAGCCCATTTTCGCCAGATATTCACCTGCCGCCGAATCCAGAATAATTGCATTCGATGGTGATAAATGGTCAGTGGTAATGTTATCGCCCAAAATTGCCAGCGGACGCATATTGGCTAATGTACGCGGTGCAGCCAGCGCGCCTTCCCAATATGGTGGACGGCGAATATAAGTACTTTGCGGACGCCAGTCATACAGCGGACTTGCCGCCTGCTCGACTTCGCCCAAATCAAACATTGGAATATAGACTTTCTGGAACTGCTCAGGCTTCACCGAAGTTTTGACCAATGCATCAATTTCTTCATCCGATGGCCAGATATCTTTCAGATAAATTGGATTACCGTTCTGGTCGGTGCCCAACGCATCTTTTTCGATGTCAAAACGAATGGTTCCGGCAATCGCATAAGCAACCACGAGTGGCGGAGATGCGAGGAAAGCCTGTTTTGCATACGGATGGATACGACCATCGAAGTTACGGTTGCCCGACAGCACCGCAGTCGCATACAGGTCACGGTCAATAATTTCTTGCTGAATCTTTGGATCAAGCGCACCTGACATCCCGTTACAGGTGGTACATGCATAAGCCACAATACCAAAACCGAGTTTTTCTAAGTCTTTCAGTACACCGGCTTCTTCCAAATACAGCGCAGCCGCTTTAGACCCCGGTGCAAATGACGACTTCACCCATGGTTTACGCACCAAGCCTAATTCATTGGCTTTACGTGCCAATAAACCTGCTGCAACCGTATTACGTGGGTTTGAGGTATTGGTACATGAGGTAATCGCGGCAATGATGATGGCACCATCTGGCATCAAACCATCGGTACGCTGTTCAACAACACCGGCAATGCCTTTTTCTTTTAAGTCACTTGTGGATACACGTGCATGTGGATTGGATGGCCCTGCAATATTACGGGTTACCGTTGATAAGTCGAAACGCAGCACACGTGGATATTCCGCCTGTGTCATGTCAGATGCCCAAAGCCCAATTTCTTTGGCATAGGTTTCAACCAGTTTGACTTGTTCAGGCTCACGACCGGTCAGGGTTAAATAGTCGATGGTGTTCTGATCAATATAGAACATCGCAGCGGTTGCACCATATTCAGGGGTCATATTGGAGATGGTGGCACGATCACCCACTGACATGCTGTCCGCACCTTCACCAAAGAACTCTAAATAGGCACCGACCACACGTTCTTTACGCAGGAATTCAGTTAACGCCAAGACGATGTCCGTCGCAGTAATGCCCGGCTGACGCTGACCAACCAATTCTACCCCAATAATGTCCGGCAGACGCATCCAAGATGCACGACCCAGCATCACATTTTCAGCTTCAAGACCACCCACACCGACTGAAATCACGCCTAGCGCATCGGTATGCGGGGTATGCGAGTCTGTACCCACGCAGGTATCCGGGAATGCTACGCCATCACGGTTTTGAATTACCGGTGACATTTTTTCCAGGTTAATTTGATGCATGATGCCGTTGCCTGCCGGAATTACATCGACATTTTTAAAGGCTGTTTTGGTCCATTCAATAAAATGGAAACGGTCTTCATTACGACGGTCTTCGACTGCACGGTTTTTCTCAAATGCATCCGGATCAAATCCACCGTATTCCACCGCCAGTGAGTGATCGACAATCAGCTGGGTTGGCACCACCGGATTGACTTTGGATGGATCACCGCCCTGATCGGCAATGGCATCACGCAGACCGGCAAGATCGACCAGTGCCGTTTGCCCCAAAATATCATGACAGACTACACGTGCTGGATACCATGGAAAATCATGCTCCTGCTTGCGTTCAATCAGCTGGCGTAAGGACTGCTCTAAAATGGCTGGATCACAACGACGCACCAACTGCTCGGCCAGCACTTTGGAGGTATAAGGAAGTTTGGCATATGCGCCTGGCTGAATATCTTCAACGGCTTGTCGCACATCATAATATTCTAGCGGGGTGCCTTGCAGCGGTTTACGGTAGTTGTTATTCATAGCGTACCTGCCTTGTTCTGACTTCTTCTTTCAAAGTTTTGTTGTTTAACATTCATGCTGCTTGGCATTGTACGCTGCCCGAAGCCTATTTCCCAAATTTCATATATTTCATAAACTTAAGTTAAAAAAGATACATTTTTGAAAAATTTGGTTACATCTAGTAGAAAATTCTGGCCAGAAATATGATTTTTTTTGAAAAATAGCGCAAAATTAACCTCATTCTTTAGTATTAGATACGGTTTCAAGATTAGAATATGAGTAATCTGACTTTCTCTGCATTCACTTTAAACGGTGTAGATGCGCAAAAATTCTTACAAGGTCAAGTCACGGTAGATGTCGAAAAACTGCCGCAAACCGAAACCCGTTATACTGCAATTTGTAGCCTGAAAGGCCGTATTCTGTTTGGTTTATGGCTGACCAAACAAGATGCTGAACAGTTTGAAATTGTAGTAACGGCCGATCAAGCTGAAGACTTTGCCAAACACATTAAAAAGTTTGGTGCTTTCTCGAAAATGAAACTGGAAGAAGCCGGTCAGGTTTATCCGGTCGTAAATGGTCTACACACCCAGTTCACAAGTACTGAACAGGATATTCAAGCATGGCAATTACAGGCGCTTGAAAGTGGTCAGGCCTGGATTCAGGCCAGCACCGCGGAACTGTTCCAGCCACAGGAACTGCGTTTGCATCAACGTGAAGGCATTCATTATGACAAAGGCTGTTATTTGGGTCAGGAAGTGATTGCCCGTTTATGGTTTAAAGCCAAGCCAAAACACTGGTTGCATCTGATTCAAGGTACAGGCGATGCTCCGGCTATCGCCAGCAAACTAAACAATGATGTAGAAGTGGTGAATAGCCTGGCCATTGATAGCGGTTATCAAGCTTTGGTGGTAGCCAAACCGGATGCCTTAGCCGAGCTAGATGTAACGGTTCTGGATTTACCTGAAGCTTTAAGCGGTGATGTGGCGCGGCCGCAAAATTAAGCGTGTCACTAGCAGATCTATGAAAAACAGCCCAAGTGACACGTGTAACTTGGGTTGTTTTTTTATCCGTCAAAAAAATGAGACTGATTTACAAATTGAAGCAATCCTTAAATTCAGGATTTTTTTATTATTGTTCCTACGTGGTTTGAAAAAATTACCGGATTCCGATACATCTATATTTACATTCTTTGATTTCATCTTATGATGATGAGTGACAATTTATTCCCCACACATAAATGGAATTATGTGGTCATTGATACAAGGTTTTATACAACGATGAAAAAACTGATTTTGGCAAGTCTAGTTGCCCTTTCGACACAATTTACCCTCGCCAACAGCAATAACAGTATTCCGACCGATCCGGCTTTCGCCAAAATTGAAGCCATGGTCAAAGCCAACAACCTGAGCGGTGCCTATCAGGAATTAGACAAACTGGCCAAAACCGGTAATCCGCAAGCGATTTATAATCTGGGTTATTTGACCCAAACCGGCCAAGGTACGGCCAAAAATGAAAAGAAAGCCATCGAGCTATATGAGCAGGCCGCGAAAAAAGGCTATCCGGTGGCGAATTATGTACTCGGTAAAAACCATCTGACCGGCACTTTGGGTCTAAAACAGGATACCAATAAAGCCAAACAGTATCTGCAAAAAGCTTCATCACAAGGCTTTCATGATGCCACCATTGATTTAGCGGTGGTGTATTTCTCTGAAAACAAAGCCGATTCAGATAAAAAAGGCCTGCAATTACTGGAACCCCTCATTAAAAAAGGCAACAATCAGGCCATTCATGCCAAAGCCTTATATGACATTAGCCTGGGCTTTAAAAACAAAAATGAAGCACCCATTCAGCAAGGCTTAAAGAGCATTCAGGATTTAGCACAAAAAGGCTATATTCCAGCGCTGATGGCGGTTGGCAATATGTTTACCAATGGCAACATCGTGCCGCAAAACCTGCCGGAAGCGAAAAAGATTTTCTCTGCCCTAGCCAAGGAAAATGTCCCGCAAGCCAAAGAATCGCTGGCTGTGGTGGACAAGATGATTGCCGATCAAGCCAAGAATCCACCAAAAGCAGCAGCCAAGAAAAGCTAATGCGGCTGACCGAAAAAAGCCCGATGACCGGGCTTTTTTATTTGGGATACATAAAGATTTAAAGAAAATGCGATGACTGACTTAACCAGAAAGCAACTCCGATTAAACCCAGGACCGTACTCATAATTAAAGGCTGGAGTGCCTGTTCATTCAGGCCATAATTCTGGCCAAAAATCCCAAAGGCCACAGGCATCGGCAATGCCGCCAGCAACGTACCAACAAACAGCATTTCTGAGCTGACATTGGGCAAACTCCACAACAAGGTGAAAATAACCAGCGGCATCAGCAGGACTTTCATCCCGACCAGCAGCACACTTTGCAGATTGACCGAATGCAGGCGCATTCCGACCAGACTGCCGCCAATCACAAATAAAGCCAACGGCGATGCAGTTTTGCCGAGCATCTCCAGAATCTGATTGATGCTGTCCGGTAGTTTTAAATTGAGCAAGACACAGGCCATCCCGGCAATAATCGACAGAATCACCGGATTTTTTAGCAAACTTTTTAAGGTTTTCAGATATAACGCCGAAAGATGATGGTTTTGCTTTTGCAAACCGGCTTCGGCCAGAAACAGCACCATCGCCACAATAATCAGGTTTTCAATAATTAGAGTTAATGACAGATAAATGGCGGAATGACTGCCAATCAGCAGGGTTAAAATAGCCGTGCCAATAAAGCCGGTATTGGACATCGACGCGCCCATCGACAGCACACTGGCGTGGGTCAGGCTATGCCGGAAATAGGTTTTATAAATGACTAACGCCAGAAAAAACAGGATCAGCGAGCCCAGCCCATAACCAATAAAATAACCGGGATGCCAGATTTCAGCCAGGTCTTTACTGGCCAGGGCATACAGTAAAAAGGCTGGCAGTGAAACCTTCATCACAAACTGGCTCAGGGCCTGAATATGCGTGGCCGCCAGAAAATTGGTGCGTACGCTGCTATAGCCCAGCGCCAGTACTGCCACCAAGGGCAGTAAAATATTCAGCAACAAAAGTGCCTTCCTTCTCTAGAACGAGATCTAAAACGCATCATCCCTGATACTGCTGTTGCTTATTCCTGAACAGGAAATGGATGGAACAAATCTTTTAAACCATGCGGCTGACAGCGCAAGTATTGCGGCGCGATGGCAATCTGCCCGCCCAGTTCAGCGGCGGCATGCCACGGCCAACGTGGATCATAAAGCATCGCTCGTGCCAGTCCAATGGCATCTGCATACTGATTTTGCAGAATTTCTTCAGCCTGCACCGCTTCGGTAATCAGGCCCACTGAAATCACCGGAATACGGTGCACCGCCTGTTTAATGGCATGTGCAAAAGGCACCTGATAGCTTGGCCCAATCTCGATACTCTGCTGGGCATGCAGACCGGCACTAGACACATGAATATAGGCCGCGCCTAGCTGTTCCAGCGCTTTGGCTACCCCGACCGTAGACTGGATATTCCAGCCGCCCTGCGCATCCATCCAGTCGGTAGCAGACAGGCGTACCCCAATCGGATAACCTTCTGGCACCACCTGTTTCATGGCCTGGAACACCTCCAGGGTTAAACGAATCCGGTTTTCAAAACTGCCGCCATATTCATCATCGCGGACATTGGATAATGGCGACATAAACTGATGTAGCAGATAACCATGGGCAGCATGAATTTCAATTAAATCAAAGCCAGCATCCACTGCACGCACCGCAGCACTGGCAAAGTCGGCAATTACCTGTTCAATTTCATTCAGACTTAGTGCATGGGGGGCATGATCGGTCGGGTTAAACGGCAAATTACTGGCCGATACGGTTTGCCAGCCCTGGGCATGATCCGGCGCAAACTGGTCTTTGCCCAGCCACGGTTTATCGGTAGATGCCTTACGTCCAGCATGCGCCAGCTGCACTGCAAATGGCATTGGTGACAAGGTTTTGACTTTGGCCAGCAAGGCTTTCATCTGCGCACGCTGCAAATCATTCCACAGGCCTAAATCGGCATAGCTGATCCGCCCTTCTGGCTGCACCGCCGTGGCTTCAATAATACATAAACCGGCACCCGACAAGGCATAGTTGGCCCATTGCTGCTCATGCCAATAGCTGAGCTCGCCTTTGTCATTGGCCGAATATTGGCACATGGGGGCAATAATAATTCTGTTGTCTAATTCAAGCGTGCCAAAATGGATAGGTTCAAATAATAATGCCATGGGGCGATCCTGCCTTATGATTTTCATGAAAATTATTCTAACCGAGATAGACGGCCGAATTGGCTAAAAGCTGTTTATTTTTACCGCTTTATGTAACCGAATTAAACTGTGGTGTTGATCAAAATACGCTGTGTTTTTGTCAGCCCGATGACAGCCATTTTTTGCACGATCGATCACACTTCAGACGCAGCGCGACAAGCCTGTTCCAGCCGGTTCAAATAGGCGGCAAAACCATCACTGACCCGGCTGTCCAGACGACTGCTGGTGGTGACCCGTACCTGGTTGCTCCAGACAATCGGCAGGTTTAAGCACTGCATCTGCTCGACCAGCTGCACATCTTCATGACAGCTGCTGGCCTGAAAACCACCGGCTTTTAAATAGGCCGCAGCAGAAAAACTGAGATTGGCCCCATGCACATGCCGATGGTCCATTTTATCCTGATAATGGCGCAGATATTTCTGCCGGGCGGCCGCAGATAAAGGCGACCAGTCTTTAATTTCAACCACGCCACAAATCAGTGCTGCCGGCTGATGGGCATATTGTGCAGATAACCACTGCGCATCAACCTGGGTATCGGCATCGGTACAGGCAATCCAGTCAGCACCTTTGGCAATCATGGCGCGCACGCCCAAATCCCGTGCCTTACCAACACAGCGTACTTCACAACACAAGTAGTCGATTCCGGCCTGTTGTACAATTTCAACAGACTGATCATCACAACTGTCCAGCACCACCAGCACCTTTACTTCAGACACAACGGGCGGTAATTGTGCAATGGCCTGCTGAATAGCCGCCAGACAGGCGCCCAGCGTTTCGGCTTCGTTATAGGCAGGCACCACCACCGCCATCCTCATATCAGTCCCTCCCGCGCAGCCACAGATTGTGCATCTTGAGTCCAGAGATCGAGCAGAAAATCCGGATCATTCATCTGCAAATAATGATGCAGTGCCAGTTGTTGCCTTAAACAGGCATGTACCTGATCGCCATTCAGCTCAAAGCCTGCAATCGGGTAACGCCAGTGACAGGCCAGCAGCGTACCGTCTGCACTTAAACACTGCTGCAGCTGCTGCATTAGCTGCACTAATTCGGCCGGACGCAGGTAATAGGCCACTTCACTGAGAATAATCAGATCAAATAGACTATCATTTTCCAGCGCCAGATGGGTTTCAGGGACACGTTGTTGCCGCACCTGCACATGCGCAAACCTCGCCAGACGGGCCTGTGCCAGTTCAACCGCACGACGGTTGGCATCTACACAGATGAGCTGCTGACAACGCGGAGCCAGCAATTCACTGAAGATGCCATTGCTGCAGCCAATTTCCAGGACCCGCTGAAACTGCGCCTGCGGCAAGGCCGCCAGACACAGCTGCCGTTTACGCTGCTCATACCAGCGCTGCTGATAGTGCCAGGGATCATCATTGTCCTGATACAGCTGGTCAAAATAGTCATCCGTGTTCAGTCGCATCAATATAGACCTCGTACGGGATTAAGAGTCGTGAAATGGTTTTTGCCGATAAAATTGGCGGCTGGTGAATAGTGTCATCAGCCTCGATCTGGGTTTTAAAACATTGAATCGCCTGCTGTTTTAAGGCCAGCTGCTGCGCAGTTAAACGGAGTTTTCGTGCCTGTGCCCAGGGAATCCGTGCATCTGCTGGCATGGCCCAATGCCAGGCCCAAATCAGCACCTGATAACAGCGCTGCCGGTGCTGTCTGGCCCAATGCTGCACCACCCGTCCGGTGGCTTCATGATCGGGATGGCCATCTTGAGCGAAGGTGGTCACCAGAATATCCTCAGGCTGCACCCAGTTTTGTAGCTGCTGCAACAGTTCGGATTCAGCCTGCATCACCTGGCCATCTGCAATGTTCAGGGCAATGCGCTGGACCTTATGTTCCAGTCCCAGCACCGCCAAGGCATTCAGACTTTCTTGTGGCCGCAGCACATTCAGCTGCTCAACGCTATAACGTTTTGACCGAGGATGGCTGCCGGTACCATTGGTTACTGCAACCAGCAGCAGTTCACGCCCTGCCGCGGCCAGTTGCTGCATCAGACCCGCACAACCGAGAATTTCATCATCGGGATGTGGCGCGAAAATTAGTACCCGGCCACGCTCAGGAAAGTGCTGCGTCAGATTCAAATCCGGCAGCCCGGTCAGTCCGGACCAATTGAGCCACTGCGCCTGATCGGTACCGCTACCATAGATTTTCCGGTCACCGACTACCGGATCGATCAGAGTTGCCATGTTTGCCCCTCCTGTAGCGATAAGCGGCCAATTGCAGCCAGATCAAAAGCAGCATGACTCTGGCGCAAAAATACCGGCAAGTCGGCAGCCAACCGGGCAAAATGTGCCTGCTGGCAAAAAGGTCGTGCGCCTAGCGCTTTTCCGACCTTTTCCAGTACCAATAGCGCAGTATCCTCAACTTGGGCGCGTAACATCCGGATGATCAGTTCATGGCTGTGTGCCGGCGCTGCATCTATCTGGGCAGCTACATGGGTAAAAAACTGTCGTGTCACGGCCAGTCGGGTACTGACTTCGCCCAAATACAATTCATGATAGGCATGGGTTTTCTGCTGCACATGCTGCTGTAAATATTCAGCCAGACGTACTGTAGCACCATACCAGCAGGCCGCAACACCGGCTGCACCATGCCAGAAGCCCGGCCGATTCAGATAATCTCCGGGTTGTGCAATGCGTGTGGCTGGAGTGTACTGAAAATGAATAGTTGCTGTGGCCGTCTGCTGCATACCGATGGCTTGCCAACTGCTATCATCTACTTGGATTGAAGGCTGCTGCATCTCGACCATCAATAATTGTGACTGGCCATCTGCACCGCGATAAGTCATTAAACCAAAATCCACCGCATATGCCGCCGAGCACCAAGCCTTATAACCGGAACAATAGCCCTGCTCATACTGTACAGGTTGTGGATGGCCTTCCGCGGCCCAGACTGCCCACCAGCCCGCCGGAACGGACTGAATCTGTAGTTCGTTTAAAATACTCAGCGCATCGAAATGTGATTCCAGCCATTTCACCAAAGTTAAATCGGTGGCCGCAACTTTGGCCAGCAGTTGCCAGCGCAGCAGGGTTTGCCCCCTGCCCGGATGAGGAAATTCAGGTGATACTGCCAGCAAACGGCGTAGTGTGGTGACGTAATCTTCGGCGGTAGGCGCTGTCTGCTGTTCAAATTCAGCCAGAATCTGGTCCATAGTGGTTCTATATTCCAAATATATAATTGTTCTCAATCTATCCGGTTGTCATCATTGCCAGCACAGTGACCACAAGCGGGCATGAGTAGCCAAACTTGCAGTCACGGTACGGCGATGTTGATGTTTTTAACTGATGACCCTGTTTAGATTTAGCACGTGGCTGGGCAGATAAATATTGAAAATTGTTAACGTATTAGTGAATCACCGGCGAGACCTGGGCGCGAAGCGGCATCTTGTAGTGATACAGGAAGCTGTTATGGCGCAGATCATTTAAGAAAGTAGTACGCCAGTCGGCAATATCAAATTTTTTCAGACCATCCATTAAGCGACTGTAACGCTGTATCCGCTCTGCTCGCGGCATCTCCAGTGCCTGTTTCAGGGCTCGCGTCAT
This sequence comes from Acinetobacter sp. C15, assembly GCF_013420645.1. NCBI lineage: Bacteria > Pseudomonadati > Pseudomonadota > Gammaproteobacteria > Moraxellales > Moraxellaceae > Acinetobacter > Acinetobacter sp. C15. Next base: position 44,710 of record NZ_VOXR01000015.1, on the reverse strand, counting down.
GGCCTCGCGGTCATGTGGATTCACAATTAGTGCATCCGGCATCTGGTCTGCGGCACCGGCTTTATCGGACAGAATCAGCACGCCCGGATTATCGGCATCCTGAGCGGCAATATATTCTTTGGCCACCAAATTCATACCGTCTTTTAAAGAAGTGACCCAGCAAATATCCGACTGGCGGTAAATTTTCATCAGCACTTCATGTGCCAAGGTCTGATGACTGCAATTCACCGGCAACCAGTCTGCTGTAGCATATTGGCTGTTAATGGCGGCAATCTGGTCTTCTAAACGCTGGTACAGGCGCTGATAGGCGGGAATATCCATGCGGCATGGACAGGCAATTTGCAGGTCCACCACCTGCTGGTGATATTCAGGATAAGAAGCCAGGAAATGGGCAAAAGCATCAAAACGTTCTAGCAGCCCTTTGGAATAATCAATCCGGTCAACGCCGATAATAGTTTTTTGGTGGGCCAGGGAGTCAAAATCAAAGATACCTTGGGTGCTCGTTAAGGGCTGAGCGGCCGCGTGCTGGATGAGGTCTGGATTCACCCCAATGGGGTAACTCTTCATCATGGTCAGCTTATTCTGATAACGCAGGATATAAGGATGAATTTCCTCACCACTGAGCATGGTCTGGCAAATGCGCATACATTGCTGCTGATCGCGCTGGGTTTGCAGTCCAACTACATCATATTCACAGAGGTCTTGCAGTAAACGTGATGCCACCGGAATTTCCCGCCACACCGCTTCATGGGCAAAAGGAATATGCAGGAAAAAACCAATCTTGTTATGCATGCCTAACTGGCGGCAATGCCGGGCGATACTGAAAAAATGATAGTCATGCACCCAGATCACATCATCCGGCTCAGCAATCGCCTGTAGCTGTTCGGCAAACATGCGATTGACTTCCTGATAAGTCAGATATTCGTCTGTGGAGTATTCAATTAAATCGCTACGATCATGCATGGCCGGCCACAAGGCATTGTTGGCAAAGCCACAGTAATATTGCTGGTACTGCTGTTCAGTTAAGGGGCTGGTCAGATATTCCACACCCTGATGCTGCACCGAGTCGAATTTCAGCTGGGAAAATTGCTCGACTCTTTCACCATTCCAGCCCACCCAGACCCCGCCAATATCATGCAGTGCATCTTGCATGGCCACCGCCAGACCACCTGCGGCTTTTTTTTCAGGATTCGGTAAACTGACCCGATTGGATAACACGATTAGCTTTGACATTTTTACCCTCACATCCTCTTTTGATGGTCATTGCTCCTGTTTCGCAATGTATTTTTATTAAATGCAGCAACTCCGCCACGGCTTGGGTATTGGCCAGCCGATAGTGGGCCTGTGTCTCGCCTTCACCGACTTTAATACTCAAACCCTGATGCTGATTGACCACGGCAAATCCATCTTCATCCGTCACATCATCACCAATAAAAATGGGAAAAGTGCTGTTTTCTGGCATTGCTTCCAGTAAGCGACTAATTGCAAAACCTTTACTCGCTTGCTGAGGCAAAAGCTCGACCACACACTTGCCCTGCTTGAGCTTAAGTTGAGGATAACGCACTTGCAGCACCGCCATAATCTGCTGTGCAACCGGCGCAAGCTCTGGATATTCCCGGTAGTGCAGGGCTACCGAAAACTGCTTATCCTCAATACGTAAATTCGGGTAGGCGCGACAGGCCTGACTCAGGTCTGCCCGGAGCTGCTTATAATTAATATGACTTAAATCAAGTTGTAATTTCTTTGTACTATTCCACCAAATTTGTAATCCATGTAACTCAGCAATCGGCAGCGGTAACTGCTGTAACAGCTGTCTGGCCATCTCAATGGAACGGCCAGTAACCACACTCACCGGAATCCCCAACTGCAATAATTCGGCCAGGGTGTTTAAAGTCGAGGTGGGAATAAAACTGTGCTGCGGGTCAAGCTGAAAATCGGCCAGAGTGCCGTCTAAATCGAGAAACAGACTTAATTGACGTTGCTGCTGCTGACAGATCTCGATGATGTGTTGCGGCGTATGCATATTGCTCCTCATCTGGATAACTCATTTTTGTTTTGCCCTATCTTGGCGTTTTTTTATGGGCGGCATGTGATTTTCAACATTAATGATGTGCAGGCTTACATTTTTTTACCTGGACGCTGAATCGCTTTTATTTTTCTGTGAATGTTCAGTTTGAGCCGCAAGACTGATCCGGCTGCGCGGTACGGCAATTCACTTTATAATGCAGCCTTGCCCTGTCTTGTATTTTTCAAGATTCAACCCGATATTAGCTGCATCCTCATGCCGAAGCCTGTCCATGCCTGAATTACCTGAAGTTGAAACCACCAAAACCAGTTTATTACCGCTGCTAGAACAGCGTGTGCACGCCGTGCAGGTACGCCAGTCCAGCTTACGCTGGCCAATTCCAGACGATCTACACAAACTGGTCGGGCAAAAACTACTGAACCTGACCCGTCGCTCCAAATATATTCTGGCCCAGTTTGAACAGGACAGCATGCTGTGGCATCTGGGCATGTCCGGCAGCTTCCGCCTATGTGAGCCCGAGGCCGAACTGCGCAAACATGACCATCTGATTATCCAGTTTGATGATATTCAGCTGCGCTACCACGACCCGCGCCGTTTTGGCTGTATTCTCTGGCTAGATGAAAACTCGCAAAGCAAACTGATTGATACGCTCGGGCCTGAACCTTTAAGTGATGCTTTCAATGCTCACTATCTGGCCGATAAACTGAAAAACAAAAATGTCGGCATTAAAATTGCAATCATGGATAACCATGTGGTGGTGGGCGTGGGCAATATTTACGCCACAGAAAGTCTGTTTAATCTGGGCATTCACCCGGCACAACCGGCGTCGAGCTTAAGTCTGGAACAGATTGACAAACTAACTGTGGAGATCAAACGGATTTTAAAACAGGCCATTGATTTGGGTGGATCGACCTTACGCGACTATAGCAATGCCATGGGCGAAAATGGCTATTTTCAGCAAACCCTGCTGGCCTATGGTCGTGCCGGTGAAATGTGTGTCAACTGTGAAACCACACTGGAAAATCTCAAGCTTGGTCAGCGCGCCTCAGTGTTTTGCCCGGAGTGCCAACCGCTGAAGAAAGTCAAACTGGCTCATCCTAAAGCCAGCAAGCCAAAACATACAGCGAGGTAATACCCATGAAAACGGCCATCGTCCGTCATATTCTGGTAAAAGATAAAGATACTGCCGAGCAGCTGAAAAAGAAGCTGCAAGCAGGTGCAGACTTTGCCAAAATTGCCAAACAGTATTCCACCTGCAACTCAGCCAAACGTGGAGGCGAACTCGGTGAAGTGAAAAAAGGCCAACTGGTCCCAGTGATTGATAAACTGGTCTTTACGGCTGCTGAACGGGTGTTGCATGGTCCGGTCAAAAGCCAGTTTGGTTTTCATTTGGTGGAAATTAAATTCCGGATGGATTTTTAATCCCTCTAAATCCCCCTTTGGCAAAGGGGGACTTCTCCTCTCTTTATTAAAGGGAGGTTGGGAGGGATTCTATAAAAAAACGGCGCCTTTGCGCCGTTTTCTTTTGCTTTCAATTACGCCTGCGGACGTTTTTTCAATTCGTCACGAATTTCACGCAGTAATTCGATATCTTCTGGAGTTGCTGCCGGTTCTGGCTCTGCTTCCTGCTTACGGCGCATTTTGTTCATCAGTTTCACCAACCAGAACACCACCCAGGCCAATAACAGGAAGTTAATGAAGATGGTCAGGAAATTACCATAATGGAAAATGTTCAGACCGGCTTCCTGGGCAGCAGCCAAGGTTTGGACATTGTTCGGGTTATCACCCAGAATCAGGAATTTATTGGTGAAATCGACATCACCCCCTAAAATCCATGAAATCAGCGGCATGATCACATCTTTTACCAGTGAATCAATAATCTTACCGAATGCACCACCAATAATAACACCGACTGCCAAGTCCATCATGTTGCCTTTAATGGCAAACTCTCTAAATTCTTTTAAAATGCTCATATGCGCTCCAGAATATATCTTTATTTATGTGATGAAGTATACATAATTACTAGGATTTGATTTCTGCTTAATGTACGCTTTTTTCAATTATTTCCAAGTAGTTTTAGAACATTTAATACAAAAAAAACCGCCAAGTGGACCTGGCGGTTTCTTTTTTCTTCTTAATTTTAAAAATTAAGATTTGTTACGCTTACGTTCGTTTTCAGTCAGGTAACGCTTACGGATACGGATTGACTTCGGCGTTACTTCAACCAGCTCATCATCTTCAATGAATTCAAGTGCTTGTTCAAGTGTGAATTCAATTGCAGGAACCAGAGTTAACGCATCATCCGTACCAGATGCACGTACGTTGGTTAACTGTTTCGCTTTGGTTGGGTTCACCACCATATCGTCTGAACGAGAGTTAATACCCACGATCATACCTTCGTAAACTTCCAATTGAGGTTTAGCAAATAGACGACCACGGTCTTGCAAGCTGAACAGTGCATAGCCCAAGCAAGTCCCTTGAACCATAGAAATCAGTACACCGTTTTGACGTTTTGCTACAGAACCCTGTTTCATTGGACCGTAGTGCGAGAAGCTAGAGGTCATGATACCGGTACCAGACGTCATGGTCATGAATTCAGAACGGAAACCAATTAAGCCGCGTGAAGGAACAGTTGCTTCAATACGGATACGGCCTTTACCGTCCACTTCCATATTGGTCATCTCACCTTTACGGTTACCCATTTGTTCCATCACAGCGCCTTGGTGCTGTTCTTCAACGTCAAACGTTACGTTTTCGTACGGTTCTTGCATTTCGCCGTCAATCTCTTTCAAGATCACTTGCGGACGAGATACACCCATCTCGAAACCTTCACGACGCATGTTTTCAATCAGAACTGAAAGATGAAGTTCACCACGGCCAGACACTTTGAAACGGTCAGGACTGTCAGTATCTTCAACGCGCAGTGCAACGTTGTGAATCAATTCGCGGTCTAGACGTTCACGGATGTTACGTGAGGTCACGAACTTACCTTCTTTACCCGCGAACGGCGAGTTGTTGACCTGGAATGTCATCGATACGGTTGGTTCGTCTACAGAAAGCGGTGGTAATGCTTCAACATTTTTCGGATCACAGATGGTGTCAGAAATATGCAGCTCGTCCATACCGGTTACACATACGATGTCACCCGCAGATGCAGAATCTACATCAATACGCTCTAAACCGTGGTAACCCATGATTTTTAAGATACGGCCGTTACGTGTTTTACCATCTTTGTCGATGACAGTGACAGGTGTGTTCAGTTTTACAGAACCACGCTGGATACGACCAACACCGATTACACCCACGAAGCTGTTATAGTCCAGTGAAGACACTTGCATCTGGAATGGACCATCAACGTCAACTGCTGGTGGTTCAACGATGTCTACGATGGTTTCAAACAACGGTGTCATATCTTCAGCCAGTTCTTCTGGAGATGGACCAGCAACACCACGTAAACCAGACGCATATACCACCGGGAAGTCTAGCTGCTCGTCAGTACCACCCAGGTTGTCGAACAAATCGAATACCTGGTCAATCACCCAGTCAGGACGCGCGTTTGGCTTGTCGACCTTATTGATGATCACGATTGGCTTCAAACCACGTGCGAACGCTTTTTGCGTTACGAAACGGGTTTGTGGCATTGGACCTTCTTGTGAGTCAACCAGAAGAAGTACGCAATCCACCATCGACATGACACGTTCAACTTCACCACCGAAGTCGGCGTGTCCCGGGGTATCCACGATGTTGATACGGTATTCAGTATCGGTACGTTTATCTAACCATTTGATTGCAGTGTTTTTTGCAAGAATGGTAATACCACGTTCACTTTCAATAGCGCCTGAATCCATGACACGCTCAATCTCGCCCGCTCGTTCACCGAGAGCACCTGATTGTTGTAAAAGTTTATCTACAAGAGTGGTTTTACCGTGGTCAACGTGCGCGATAATCGCGATGTTGCGGAGAGTTTTAATATCTGACATGTAAATTCGATACGCTTTAAATTTGAGGGCAAATTATACAGAAAAATACTCTCATTTAGTAGTGACACTTTATTGACAATCGAACTTTTTTCGACAGAAGCGACGATTTAAAGTTTGTAAAGACGTGTAACTCGATTAGAATACCGCCACCTAGCCTAATTTGCTTTTGACTTATGTCTGAATTTAATTCATCTCCTGATCAAAAACCGCAACTGGATTTGGTCTATGGTCTGAATGACCGTCCTAAACCATTTATTGCTTTTCTTGCTGCCTTCCAACACTTATTGGCCATTATTGTCCCGATTGTGACACCAGGTCTGTTGATCTGTCTGGCCTTGGGTGTTTCCAAAGAAGACACCAACATGATTTTATCGATGTCTTTGGTGATTTCGGGGATTGCAACTTTCCTGCAAGCTAAAAAAGTAGGTCCTTTTGGTGCCGGACTGTTAATTGTTCAGGGCACCAGCTTTAACTTTATTGGCCCAATCATCGGGATTGGTTCTGCAATGGTCGCAGCAGGTACACCAGTTGAGTCGGTTATGGCTGCTATTTTTGGTGTGGTGATTGCCGGTTCATTTATCGAGATGGGTGTTTCACAAATTCTGCCATGGGTTAAAAAACTGATTACCCCGCTGGTGACCGGGATTGTGGTCCTGCTGATTGGTTTAACCTTAATTAAAGAAGGTTTAATCAGTATGGGCGGTGGCTATCAGGCCATGTCGGACAAGACTTTCGCCAATGCCGATAACCTGATCATGTCTTGTACCGTTTTAGCGTTAATCATTATCCTGAACCGGATTAATGTGACCTGGATTAAAAGCTCCGCCATCCTGATTGCCCTGATCGTGGGTTATATTGTGGCTGGTTTTATGGGTCATCTGGACTTCTCTGGTCTGCAGGAAGCGCCACTGGTACAAGTGCCAACTCCAATGCACTTTGGTCTGGAATTCTCCTGGAGCCTGTTCATTCCAATGGCCTTTATTTACCTGGTCACGTCTTTAGAAGCGATTGGTGACATCACTGCAACCTCAAAACTGTCGAACCAGCCTGTGGATGGTCCAAAATGGATGGAGCGCATTAAAGGTGGCGTACTGGTCAATGGTGCCAATTCATTCCTGGCCGGTATCTTTAACACCTTCCCAAGCTCGGTATTTGCACAAAACAATGGTGTGATTCAGTTAACCGGTGTGGCTAGCCGTTATGTGGGGATCTGGATTGCCGCGATGCTGGTGATTTTAGGTTTATTACCAGCCGTTGCTGGCGTGATTCAGGCTGTGCCTCAAGCCGTTCTGGGTGGTGCAGTGATGGTCATGTTTGGTGCGGTAGCCGCATCGGGAATTAACATTTTATCGGGTATTCATCTGGACCGTCGCGCCCTGCTGATCATTGCCATTTCTCTGGCACTGGGTTTAGGCGTTGCACAAGTGCCACAAATTCTGGAGCATCTGCCAGAATTATTCCGTAATATCTTTAGCTCAGGTGTTGCGACCGGCGGTATTGCAGCACTGATTCTGAATATTGTATTACCTGAAACCAAGAAGTAATTTCATGTCCAGAAAACACTGTCTGAGCCGGACTTGGACAGTGTTTTTCTATTGGAGAGCGACTCATGGATGCTAAAAGCGAAGTGCTATTACGACAATATGATTATTTATCAGGTCGTGTGTTACTGATCAATGCGCCTACAGACCAGCTGTTCGCTGAATTCGGTGAATCGGTCCAGCCTTTTTTCTGGACATGGAATTTTAACGATTACCACTATTTCCAGAACCAGACTGCCCCCGTTCATTTTGGTGCCGACTTTCCAGAAGGCGAATTTGATCAGGCGGTTATTTTTGTGCCGAAATCCAAAGAACTGCTGAATTATGTGCTGCACAATGTTGCCGCCCATCTGCAAACCGGCAGCAGTGTTTTTCTGGTCGGTGAGAAAAAAGGCGGCGTCGAACGTGCGGCCAAACAGCTACAGCCTTATGGTAAAGCCTTAAAACTCGACAGTGCCCGTCATTGCCAACTCTGGCAATTAACACTAGACTGCAGCGTCGAGAAAAAAGCACTGGCCGACTGGGCGCAGCGTTATACTGTTGCGACGCCGAAAGGCGATCTACAGATTTGTGCCCTGCCAGGTGTGTTCAGCCAGAACCGGCTTGATATCGGTACAGCGGTCTTCCTGCCTTATTTAAGCCAGGTGCCATCGGGTAAAATTGCCGATTTTGGTTGTGGCGCCGGCATTATCAGTGCCTATCTGGCCAAGCTGAATCCAGATAACCGTATCTTCGCGCTGGATGTAGATGCTTTTGCACTCGCTTCAACCCAAATGACTTTTGAGCACAACCAGCTCAATCCGCAGCAGCTTGAAATTAAAGCCGTCAGTGGCATTGAAGATGCGCCGCTGTTTTTACATGCCATTGTCAGCAATCCGCCTTTTCATCAGGGGATTCAGACCGACTATGATGCCAGCGAAAAACTGTGCAAAACTGCGCGCCGCCACCTGAAATCGGGTGGTGAACTGTGGATTGTGGCCAACCGCTTTTTAAATTATCCCCTGTTGATTGAACAGAGTTTTGGCCAGTGTACGGTCAAGGCAGATCAACAAGGTTTTAAAGTGCTGTTCGCGAGCACTCAAAAAAATGTTAAGGAAGTATGATGAGCGAAACTCAACACAGCCGACAGCTGCAGCGTAAGCTCGGTGCTCGCCACTTAAATATGATCGCCATTGGCGGATCGATCGGGACCGGTTTATTCCTGGCCTCCGGTGCGACCATTGCCAATGCCGGTCCGGGTGGTGCATTACTGGCCTATGCCCTGATTGGCGTCATGATCTATTTCTTGATGACCAGCTTGGGCGAATTGGCGACCCACAATCCGACCTCAGGTGCATTCTTTACCTATGGCAGCAAATATGTTGAAGGTGGTTTTGGTTTCGCGCTAGGCTGGAACTACTGGTATAACTGGGCCATTACCGTGGCATTTGAACTGGTTGCGGTACAGTTCATCATGAAGTTCTGGTTCCCGGATATTCCCGGTTTCTACTGGAGTGCCCTGTTCCTGACCGTGGTGTTTGCGATTAATGCCCTGACAGTCAAAGGCTTTGGTGAGTCCGAGTTCTTCTTCTCTTTAGTCAAAGTGCTTGCGATTATCATCTTTATTATTATTGGTCTGGTCATGATCGCCAAGATCATGATGACCCCGGATGTTGCAACTTTTGGTAACTGGAGCAAAGGTGAAGCACCCTTTGTCGGTGGTTTATCAGCCCTGATTGGTGTGGCGATGATTGCCGGTTTCTCCTTCCAGGGCACAGAAATGGTCGGCGTGGCTGCAGGTGAATCCAAAGATCCGCAGAAAACCATTCCGATTGCAATCAAACAGATTTTCTGGCGTATCCTGTTGTTCTATATCGTGTGTATTTTCATTATCGGCACCCTGATTGCCTATGATGATCCACGATTACTGCAGGCCGCTGCAACAGATGATGTGGCACTGTCACCGTTTACCTTACTGTATGAACAGGCCGGTTTTGCCTTTGCAGCCAGCGTCATGAATGCAGTCATTCTAACGGCGATCCTGTCTGCGGGTAACTCAGGCATGTATTCATCTACGCGTATGCTGTTTGATATGGCACGTAAAGGCAGTGCACCAAAAGCCTTTGCCCGCCTTGATCCACGTGGCGTACCGATGAATGCGCTGTATGCCACTACAGCCATTGCTGCATTATGTTTCTTGACCACCTTTATTGGTGAAGAACAGGTCTTTAACTGGCTACTAAATATGTCAGGCATGTGTGGCTTTATTGTCTGGCTGGGTATTGCGGTTTCTCATTATCGTTTCCGCAAAGGCTATCTTGCTCAGGGCTATAAACTTGAAGATCTGGCGTATCGTGCCAAGTTCTTCCCGTTCGCACCATGGTTTGCCTTCACTTTATGTGCGATTGTCGTCTTGGGTCAGAACTATCAGGCGGTACTTGATGGTGAGTGGCTGGCTGTGCTTTCCACCTATATCGGGATTTTATTGTTCCTGGCCATCTGGTTAGGCTATAAATGGAAATACAAAACCAAGCTGATTCCTTATCAGCAGATGGATGTCCAGCCGATGAAGATCGACCGTGAATAATTGATTCAGCTTTCTTTAAAAGCACTCAACAAAAAAGCAGTCCAAGTGACTGCTTTTTTTATGATCTCGATAAATGTGGCTTAGCTATAACGCATCACAAAATTTCGGTCATCAATCACAATGGCCTGACGGCAAATGCCCTCTGCCTGACGCTGCTGCTCGAAAACCTGTGCTGGCATTGCATCAAAGCTGTCAAAGAAACAGACCTCTTCTGCATCCATCGAATAGATTAAGGAATGATTCCCCACGCCTTCTAGTGTGTCATAGAACACTATCACAAAGCGGCCCTGCTCAACACATGTCTGCAAAGCGCTATAGCTGAGTGCCGGCTGTAGCGGAATCTGTAATTGCTGCGCTTCCTGATAACACAGCACTTCCGTCGGGTGCTGGTGCGGATCAGGATCAGTATGAAAACTCACCTCAAGCCCGAGCTTTTTCAACCCCACTGCTAGCGCAATTCCGAAAGTGCCATCTTCGTTATTATGTCGGCACAGCTGGACCAGATCGGCAATTTCCAGATCAATCCCATAGTGCTGAAAAATCTTCCAAATAGCAAAAATACCACCATTGGCTTCAAGTTGAAGGAGTTGATCCGGAATTTCTGTGCTCATAATCCATCTTACCCAGACTGCGGGATTTTTAAGGCAATAAAATTCCATTATAAAAAAAAACGACTCCGAAGAGTCGTTTTTTCTAAGGTCTACTCAAATTATTGAGCAGCTGCTTCTGGTTGTACAGTAACTGTACGGCTACCAGTGATTGTCGCGAATACACGACGGTTCATAGCACGACCTTCTTTGGTGTTGTTGTCAGCAATCGGTTGATCCCAAGCGAAACCTTGAGTTGACAGACGAGCTGGGTCAACGTTGTATTCGTTTACAAGTGAAGATTTCACAGAGTTCGCACGAGCTAAAGATAAACGCTCGTTCAGTGCACGTGGACCAGTGTTGTCTGTGTGACCTTCGATACGCGCTGTTGCGTTTGGATACTCAACCAGTTTCTCAGCAACTTTAGCGATTTCTGGCTTGTATTGATCTTTGATGTTTGATTTGTTGGTATCAAAGAATACGCGAAGTTCCATGTTCAGGTCTTCAGTCAACTCTTGTGGAGCTGGTTGAACTGGAGCAACTGGCTCAACTGGAGCAACTTCTACTACTGGAGCAGCTGGTTTCAAACGGCCGCCAAGAACAACGTTCAGACCTGCTAAAGCAGTGTAGTTCCAGAATTTTTCGTCAAAGTGGTAAGTACCACGTGCTTCAGTACGCAGCGCTAATGCATCGTTTAAGTGCCAGAATGCACCCACACCAGCATTACCTAAAGTACCTTCTTCTTTAAAGCCACGACCTACACGGCCTAATTCAGCTTCTGTAGCACCATCAAACTCATACTTGTAGTGACCAGCACCTAATAATACGTATGGCTTAACTTTGCTGTCATAGTTTTTAGTGAATACGTCTGAAGTCGCGTAGAAGTTACCCGCGATGTTTTGACCTTTGTATTCAGCACCAGCCAAATCAGTCATATCGCCTTTAACTTGGCTATATTCAGCTTCGAAACCTAACCAAGGAGTAAGTTCAACACCAAGTGCAGCACCTACAAATAAATCATCTTCCATTTGACCAGAAGTAGTTAACTCACCTTCATCACCACCATTGTTGTGCTGAGTGTCTTGGAAAGTGTAACCCAGCATTAATGGAGTAACAGTTACGCCTGCGTTTGCAGCTGCTAAAGGCGCAGCTACGAGCATTGCCAATGCAATACGACTCATTTTCATGGATTTATCCTCCAGAGATAACAAATTGTTGTTCAAGCTCAAGCCTAAAGTTTTGGCTATCCTGAGATAGGCTTTTTTTACCCCAGTTTTCTTTTTAAGCTAGTCACTTTGAATCATACAAACACTTTATTCTTTTTCCAAGTGCTTGATAATTTTAATCAAGTAAATTATTGACAAAATTACTTACAATTTCCGTTGTAATTCGGTAAATTTTTACTCAATTTTTTGTTGTGGATAGCTTATTGTCACTTCCACTTTATTTTAGCAGCTTTATAGAAAGATGCGTAAAAATAATGACAACCTAGAAAAATATTACAAAACAATATTTTGTATTACAGAAACATAATAAAAATATAAAAATTATAGGTCTACTTAGTATGTACCCGATCAAATCTCACACTTCAGGCTTTAGTCTGTTTGAACTCATTGTGGTGCTTGCGATCATTGGCATCATTAGTGCGATTGCTTTGCCCCATTTTCAGCAATACTTAGCCCAGCAAGAAGCCAAGCGTATCCGTTATTTACTGCAATATAGTATTAACCTGGCCAAATCCCAAGCCCTCACCTATCGCGCCAATATTGTAATTTGTCCGAGTGCCGATCTGCAGCAATGTCAGAATAATCAATGGAACAATGGCTTTATTATTTTTATCGATCATAACCGCAACCGAAGCCTCGATGCAGGTGAATCTATTGTCTTAACTGAAAAGACCCGCCTGAAATACGGTAACCTGGAATGGAAAGGCGCCCTGTCTCTGCCCAGTCTCAGATTTAACGCCCAGCAGGGTTTACCTTTAGGCTCTAATGGCAGTTTTTATTATTGTTCAGGTTTTACCCCCAATCAGCGTATTTTCCTCAGTAATCGTGGTTTTCTACGCATAGAATTTCCCAATAGCTGCTAAAACTTATGCGTCTAAAGATGTATGAAAATTACGCTTTATTCTGTGGATTTTTCCCCTATACTGCTAGGGCTTAAGCTCAAAATAAATATTGAATTGATTAGAAACAGATTGGAGATACAACGATGACGGATATCGTAATTGTTAATGGTGCACGGACAGCAATGGGTGGTTTTCAGGGTAGTCTTGCCAGTTTAACCGCACCCGACTTAGGTGCAGCCACCATTCAAGCCGCTATTTCTCGTGCTGGCTTACAACCGACCGATATCGAAGAAGTCATTATGGGCTGTGTTTTACCGGCCGGCTTAAAACAGGGTCCTGCACGTCAAGCCATGCGTAAGGCAGGCTTACCGGATTCAACCGGTGCTGTAACCATTAACAAACTGTGTGGTTCAGGCATGAAAGCGGTCATGCAAGCCGCAGATATGATTAAAGCCGGTTCAGCAACTTACGTGGTTGCAGGTGGTATGGAATCAATGACCAATGCGCCGTACATTCTGCCAAAAGCACGCGGCGGTTTCCGTATGGGCCATGGCGAAGTCAAAGACCATATGTTCCTAGATGGCCTTGAAGATGCAGAAACCGGCCGTTTAATGGGTTCTTTTGCACAGGACATGGCCAATACCAAAGGTTATACCCGCGAGCAAATGGATGACTTTGCCATTCGTTCATTAAAACGTGCACAAACTGCAGTGAATGAAGGTTATTTTACCGATGAAATCGTGCCTGTAACGGTGTCTACCCGTAAAGGCGATGTCGTGGTCGATAAAGATGAACAACCATTCAACGCCAATATTGAAAAAATTCCAACACTACGCCCAGCGTTTGCTAAAGATGGCACCATTACTGCGGCCAATGCCAGCTCTATTTCGGATGGTGCATCTGCACTTGTATTAACCTCAGCAGACAACGCTGCAGCAAAAGGTTTACAACCGCTAGCCAAGCTGATTGCCTATGCTTCGAATTCACAGCATCCATCTGAATTTACCATTGCGCCAGTCGGTGCAATTCAAAAAGTTCTGGATAAAACCGGCTGGACGGTTGCAGATGTGGACCTGTGGGAAATCAATGAAGCTTTTGCCATGGTGACCATGTGTCCAATGGACGAGTTCAAACTGGACCCAGAAAAAGTCAACATCAATGGCGGTGCCTGTGCACTTGGTCACCCAGTCGGTTCGACCGGTTCACGTATTATTTTAACCCTGATTCATGCCCTGAAACGTACCGGCGGCAAGCGTGGTATCGCAGCCCTGTGTATCGGTGGTGGTGAAGCAACTGCAGTGGCGATTGAGTTAATTTAATCTTTTAAACCCCTCTTTACCTTGCACTTCGTTAAAAGCAATACTTTTAATTTGTTCAGGGTTTGGGGAGATTTAATTCAGTCAATCCTCCCCTAACCCCTCCTTTATTAAAGGAGGGGGATTTTAAAAGACAAAAATAAAAAGCCTTCACTTGGAGGCTTTTTATCATCACAATTAAAGTAACCGTTTAAATTTTAATACTTAAAGAATTTCTTTACGCAGTTGTTCCGGTGACTTCATCGACAATAAACCTGGTGCAACATCAAATGCGGTTTTCGCACCGTACTGACCCATCTGGTTCATGCGGTAACACGCACGTGCATAAGCCACCAGTACGCTTGCCGTAAACTCAGGATTACTCTCCAGTTTTAAAGAGAATTCCATGACTTGATTATGGGCATCGCTGGTATTGCCACTACGAATCACGAATCCACCATGTGGCATACGATTGTGTTCATTGCGAAGAGTTTCTTCATCAATGAAGTTTACCGTTGTATTGTAGTCCGCAAAATAGTCCGGCATGGTCACAATGGCCTGTTCAACCTTGGCTGCGTCTGCACCCCCTTCAAGTACCACATAGCACTCACGCGTATGCTTATCTCGGGTGCTTAACTCTGGACGTGAACCACTACGCACCTTGTCCATCGCATCGGTGGAGGGAATGGTATATTGCACACCCGCTTTCACACCCTCAACACGACGAATCGCATCTGAGTGACCTTGACTCAAACCTTTACCCCAGAAGGTATAGGTTTCACCGTCTGGAAGTAATGCTTCACCGAACAAACGATTGATGGAGAACATACCCGGGTCCCAGCCAATCGAAATCATGGCTGTTTTCTTGTTCGCAAGTGCTGGCGCATTTACAGCATCAAAGAACTCTGGAATACGTGCGTGTGTATCAAAGCTGTCGACAGTATTAAATTTACTTGCTAATTCAGGGGTCTGTTTAGGCAAATCATCTTTCGATCCACCACATAAAATCAGTACATCAATCTGATTCTGGAAGTCAACCAATGCATCCATATGAAAAACTTTGGTTTCAGTAAAGCAGGGTGAAACAGTTTCAGGCGCACGGCGAGTAAAAATACCCACAAGCTGTAAATCTGGATTCTTTTGAATGGCAGTTTCCACACCACGCCCTAAATTGCCATAACCAGCAATACCAATACGAATAGAATGTTGCATACAGACAAGTCACTTTAAGCTAATAGTTAAACTTTTCCAAATCAGATTCATAAAACGAAGATGATTGGGTGCTTCTTCTGTGGATTCAAGCCATGATTCAGCCTGCTCACAGAATGCACCATATTGTGCCACAATGTTGTATTTGCACCAAATTAAAGCAAAGTCAGTCGCGATGCTGATCTAAATCTATCGCATAAAAACAAAAAAACCTCCTGACGGAGGTTTTTCGCAACGGGTGAAATTAAGCACCCGTTTGATAACGTGCCTGAGCCACGGCCGTCGAAGCCTGATAAGGATGGGTAAAATCACCCAGACCGGCTGCCGCTTCCTGAATATCTTTACCTTCTTTAATCACGAAGGTATCGAAACCGGAACGCTTCATATAGTTCAGTACGTCTTTAAATACATCACCTGTTGCACGAAGCTCACCTTCAAAACCCTGACGGCGAAGCAGTGCAGCAAATGAATAACCACGACCATCATTAAAGCCAGCAAACTCAATAAAAATGGCATCGAGTTGATCTAACGGAAACTCATTGGTTTCAGGCGAAGCATCTACGGTTAAGTACAATGCTTTTTTACCTGAAACATTAGCAAGTTGATCGAGCTGCTCAACCGTTAAAACCACATCACCTTGTGGTAACACGCCATCTTCACCAATAATTTGGTAAGTATTGTCTGCAATCGTGCCATCTTTAGAGAGCACTTGTAGTGCGGTATTAAGCATATGCACGCTCCTTAAATGGTTGAATGCCAACACGACGGTAAGTATCAATAAACTCTTCACCTTCCTGACGCAGGTCAAGATAAGTATTTAAAATTTCTTCCACCACATCTGGCACTTTTTCCGCAGCAAATGATGGCCCTAAGATGTCACCGATTGAGGCGTCATGATCAGCATTACCACCCAGGGTAATCTGGTAGAATTCCGCGCCTTTTTTATCAACACCTAAAATCCCGATGTTGCCGACATGGTGATGACCACAAGCATTCATACAACCGGAAATGTTCAGATCCAGTTTACCCAGGTTGTAAATGGTATCGAGATCATCAAAACGGCGTGAAATCGCTTCAGAAATTGGAATTGATTTGGCATTGGCCAGCGAGCAGAAATCACCACCTGGACAGCAAATAATATCAGTCAAGAAACCAATGTGCGCACGCGCTAGGTTGTGTTGATCCAGGGTTTGCCATAAGGCAAACAGGTCTTTTTGTGGTACATCTACCAGCGCAATATTCTGCTCGTGTGTAGTACGTAATTCACCGAAAGTGTACTGATCAGCCAGGTCAGCGATCAGGTTCATTTCTTCCGTGGTGACATCACCCGGGGCAATACCGGCACGTTTCAGTGAAATGGTGACAATACGGTAGCCTTTCACTTTGTGTGCATTGGTATTGATGTTAAACCATTGCTTGAACTTCGGATATTGTGCAAACAGCGCGGTGAAGTCCTCATCTGCATAGTCCTGATAATCGAATGGCGTAAAGTTCTCATCCATTTTTTTCAGGGTGTCTGCATCGACTTTTAAGGTTTTCACCGTATGTGCAAATTCAGCTTCAACTTTCTCGGCAAATACTTCTGGCGTGAGTGCTTTTACCAGAATCTTGATACGTGCTTTATATTTGTTATCACGACGGCCGTGCAGGTTATAGACACGCAGCACTGCTTCCAAGTAAGCAATTAAGTCTTCACGTGGCAGCCATTCTTTAATCACTGCACCGATGATTGGGGTACGACCCAAACCACCGCCAACCATGATTTTATAGCCCATTTCGCCGGCTGCATTGCGTACAATATACACACCAATATCATGGAAAGCAGTTGCCGCACGGTCAATTTCTTCAAGTGCAGATACCGCAATCTTGAATTTACGTGGCAAGAAGGCAAATTCTGGATGGAAAGTCGACCATTGACGGATCAGCTCACAGGTCGGACGCGGATCGGCAATTTCACCAGCGACCACACCGGCATACTGGTCCGTAGTGGTATTCCGGATACAGTTACCTGAGGTTTGAATCGCGTGCATCTGAACTGTGGCCAGTTCAGCCAGCATATCTGGCACGTTTTCTAGTGCAGGCCAGTTAAACTGAATATTTTGACGTGTTGAAACGTGGGCATAACCACGGTCATAGGCCTTGGCCAAGGCAGCGACTTTACGCAGCTGGGTCGAGCTCATTAAACCATAAGGCACGGCAATACGTAACATTGGCGCATAGCGCTGTACATATAAACCATTTTGGAGACGAAGTGGACGATATTCATCTTCTGTCAATTTGCCCGCTAAATAACGTTCCGTCTGGTCACGGAACTGCGCAACACGTTCATTAATCAGTTGCTGATCGAAATCAGTATATAAATACATGGCGTACAGCTAGTAGTTTCATTATAACGACCGACAGGATAGCGACATTTTATCTATCAACAAAATGCGTTTTTTACATATTTCATAGCGATTTTATTGATAAGTCAGCTGGACTTGCGCTGTAAGCAAGCCTTTGCAGCCATTCATTATTATTTTCTGGATCTTTCATTATTTTTTGCGTTATTTAGCATTTTTTTTCATAAGATGTTTATCCTCACTTTTGGGGCTGGATAAACATCTTATATTGGCTGATAAACCTCTTTTATAGACCGGCGCGTTACCAGTTCCCCTGCCCCAAACCTTGGCCACGGAAATCATAACGAGCTTTGGAGCGCGAGAATTTAATCGGGCAGGCCAACTGCGCTTCAGTGTCTGGGCTGTCCTGTTCCAGTGGCACTTGAACCACCCATTCGCGTTGCTGGGCCAGTGGTGAATGCAGTGCTTCTTCTAAATACAGCACCGGTTCGACACAAACATCCTGCTCGGCAAATATTTGCTGCCATTCTACCCAGCTTTTGGATTGAATTTTATTGCCAATGGCCTGTTTCACCGCCTGCCGGTCGTCTGAATCAAAAGAACTTCCTTTTTCCACAATTAGTGGCAACTCCAGGACCGCGGCCAGACCTTGCATAAATTGTGGCTCCAAACCACCGATCGAAAGATAGCGGCCATCTGAGGTACGATAATAGTCATAAAAAATCGCGCCATTTAAATGGCCAGCTTCGGGACGCTGCTGTTCCTGTCCGGCCAGGCTGGCTGCCGCAGCCATATTGTTTAAGGCCGCCACACAGTCAGTCATGGAAATATCAATATATTGTCCCTGTCCGCTGCTTTGCCGTTCAATGACGGCGGCCAATATACCGACCAGCGCATGTAGTGAGCCACCTGCAACATCAGCAATCTGAATGCCCATTGGCGGTGGCCCGGACTGTGCCCGGCCACTATGCCCGGCAATACCGGAAAGCGCTAAATAATTGATATCATGTCCAGCCTTGGCCTGATAAGGACCGCTTTGTCCATAGCCGGTAATGGAACAATAAATCAGTCCGGGATGAGTTTCTGCCAATGTGGCATAATCCAGCCCCAAACGCTGCATTACCCCGGGGCGAAACTGCTCAACCACAATATCGTAATCTTTAATTTTGGCTTTAATTTGTGCAATGCTGTCCGGGTCTTTTAAATCCAGCGTCACCGACTGTTTATTACGGTTCAGATAACTGTGCGAAGTCGCCTGGCCATTGGCATAGGGCGGAAATAGCCGGACCAAATCGGGACGGTTCGGTGATTCAATATGCACCACTTCTGCGCCTAAATCGGCCAGATAAAGCGTGGCAAATGGTCCGGGTAACAAGGTGGAAAAATCTAAAACTTTGAGTCCGTTTAAAGCGTATGACATTGGAGTTTTTACTCTATTTGTGTTGATTTTTTCATCATCTTAGAAATATAAAAGCATAAACACAATGTCATGTTCAGCCATTTACCTTGATCATTTCGGCAATTTAATATGTAAAAATGGCAAAACAACTCAAGTAAATTGCCAAAAACTTTATTTTTAATGTCATTTAGGTTAAACATACGTGATTACCAAAGACAAAGAGTCAGAAGGCTTTAATATGAGCCGCGATACCATCAGTATCCACTTCGTAAATGCGGCTCTAACCGGTGTCAAACGCCTTGGCATGGACGTCGAGACCTTATTATCACACGTGGGTATTGAGGCCGAGCTGTTACGCCAGCCCAAAGCGCGAATCTCGCCAGAACAATATACCCGTTTTATTAAAATGCTGTGGATGGTGACTCAGGACGAGCACATCGGCTTTGATGTTCAAGGCCGCCGCTTAGGTACTTTTGCCATCATGTGCCAGCTGATTATCCACGCCAAAACTCTGGGTGATGCCTTAGAACTATCCTCCCAGTTCTATAAACTGTTTGGCGATGAATGGTCGGTGACGCTGGAACGTGACAAACACGAAGCCCGCCTGGTGCCGTTAATTCCTAAAAGCATGGACCCGGACCACTTTATTACTGAAAGTATGCTGATGATCTGGCATGGTCTGGCATCATGGTTAATTGAACGCCGTCTGCCGCTGGAACGTGTTCACTTTGGTTATGAGCGCCCTGCCCATGCCGATGAATATGATGCGCTGTTCTTCGCCCCGGTGATGCAGTTTGATATGCCGCGTACCGAAATTACCTTTGCGGCCGACTATCTGGACTTGCCAATTCGCCAGAATGAAGAAACCCTGGAAGAATTCCTGAAAGCGGCACCGGCACAGTTATTAGTGAAATTCAAAAATACCAACTCTTTAACTTCACGAATTCGTGATGTCCTGAAGAGCCAGATTGGCGAAGAAATGCCAACCTTGAATGATGTTGCCTCAATGCTGTATCTGTCGCCGCAAACCCTGCGCCGCCGTCTGGCAGCCGAAGGTAAAAGCTATCAGGGCGTCAAAGATGCCTTACGTCGTGATGCCGCGATTCACCTGTTGCTGAATCCGGAACTGACGCTAGAAGATGTAGCGCAACAGGTCGGCTTTAGTGAAACCAGTACCTTCCACCGTGCCTTTAAAAAATGGACTGGAGTGACACCAGGGCTATATCGCCAGTTACACGGTTATCACTAAACATTTTTTAGACAACGTCTTTTCAGGTTTGATCTTCCTCTCCGCCCTCACCGCCAAGTGAGGGCTTTTTTTATTGGCGAAAAGCATCATCTGACCTCGCCCGTTCTCGTCATTGCACTTCATCAATTAATCATTACACTCAAAAAGCATAACAATTTAAAACTCATCAAAGGGATAGCACATGAGCGAGGCTTATATTATTGATGCCATTCGCACACCACGCGGAAAAGGAAAAAAAGATGGTTCACTCTATGAAGTGAAACCGATCAGTCTGGTCACCACCCTGTTGCGTGAATTAAAACAGCGCCATCAGCTGGATACTGCCCAGGTCGATGATATTGTGCTGGGCTGCGTCACACCGGTCGGTGATCAGGGTGCCGATATTGCCAAAACAGCAGCGATTGCTGCCGGCTGGAACAATGATGTGGCAGGTGTGCAGATCAACCGTTTCTGTGCCTCCGGTCTAGAAGCCGTGAACTTGGCCGCGCAAAAAGTCCGCTCTGGCTGGGAAGATCTGGTCGTCGCCGGTGGAGTGGAGTCAATGTCCCGCGTACCAATGGGTTCAGATGGCGGCCCGTGGGCGCTGGACCCGGAAACCAACATGGCCTCGGAATTTGTCCCGCAAGGCATTGGTGCCGATTTAATTGCCAGCATTGATGGCTATAGCCGCGCCGATGTCGATGCCTTTGCCGAGCAGTCACAAAAGAAAGCCGCGGCTGCGCAGGCCAATGGTCATTTTGAGCGTTCAATTGTGCCGGTCAAGGACAAAGCCGGTGTTGTAATTCTAGCCAAAGATGAATTTATTAAGCCGAATACCACCGCGGAAGGCCTGGCCAAACTCAATCCAAGTTTTGAAATGATGGGACAGATGGGTTTTGATGCCATCGCCCTGCAAAAATATCCTGAAGTCGAGAAAATTCAGCATGTGCATCATGCTGGTAACTCCTCCGGTATTGTCGATGGTGCCGCGCTGGTGTTACTGGCCTCGGAAAAAGCCGTGCAAGAACAGGGTTTGAAACCACGCGCCAAAGTGCTGGCCACAGCACTGGTTGGTGCTGATCCGACCATTATGCTGACCGGGCCTGCGCCGGCAGCCCGTAAAGCTCTGGCCAAAGCTGGCTTAAGCATTGAGGACATTGACCTGTTTGAAGTCAATGAAGCTTTTGCGGCGGTGGTGATGCGGTTTATTAACGAGATGCAGGTCGATCCGGCCAAAGTCAATGTCAACGGCGGTGCAATTGCCATGGGTCATCCACTCGGGGCCACCGGTGCCATGATTTTAGGCACCCTGCTGGATGAGCTGGAACGTCAGGGCAAAAAACGTGGTCTGGCCACCTTATGTGTCGGTGGCGGTATGGGTATTGCCACCATTATTGAACTGGTTTAAGGAGGAGCCGCATGAGCGCTATTCAATTCGAAAAAAACGCCGACAATATTGTAATCTTAACGCTAGACTCGCCAAACCAGTCCGCCAACACCATGAATGCAGATTTCCGTGCCGCTTTGGCGGAAACCGTGGAAAAACTCAAAGCCGATGAACAGATTGCCGGAATTATCTTCTGTTCGGCCAAAAAAACCTTCTTTGCCGGCGGTGATCTCGATGAACTGATTCAGGCCCAGCCGGAACAGGCCAGCGATTTTTTCCAGATGGTGGAAGGCATGAAAGCCCAGCTGCGTTATATCGAAACACGTGGTATTCCGGTGGTGGCTGCCTTAAATGGCACAGCACTCGGCGGTGGCTGGGAACTGGCGCTAGGCTGCCATCACCGCATTGCTTTAAATGATCCGAAAACCAGATTCGGTTTACCGGAAGTGACTTTAGGTTTGCTGCCAGGTGGTGGCGGCATCGTGCGGATGGTACGCCTGCTCGGCCTGCAAACTGCTTTTCCATTTTTAATCGAAGGCAAACAGTTTGGGGTAGAAAAAGCTCTGTCTTTGGGCTTGATCCATGACACGGCCGACTCAGCAGATGAAATGCTGCAAAAAGCCATCGACTGGATTCAGGCACATCCGAAATCACAGCAACCGTTTGATGTAAAAGGCTATAAAATTCCGGGTGGTGATCCGAAACATCCGGCTGTGGCGCAGATGCTGGCGATTGCTCCGGCGATTTTACGTGACAAGACCAAAGGCTGTTATCCGGCACCGGAAGCGATTATGTCGGCTGCGGTCGAAGGCGCGCAGGTCGATGTCGATACCGCACTGACCATTGAATCACGTTATTTTACCTATCTGGCGACTGGTCAGGTCTCTAAAAATATGATTGGCACCTTCTGGCACGGCCTGAATGCCATTAAATCCGGCGCCAGCCGCCCACAGGATATTCCGCAGTGGCAGGCGAAAAAAGTCGGTATTTTAGGTGCCGGGATGATGGGTGCCGGAATCGCCTATGCCGCAGCCATTAAAGGCATTGCAGTCATCCTAAAAGATGTTGCTATAGAAAATGCCGAAAAAGGCAAAGCCTACAGCCAAAAACTGCTGGATAAAAAAGTTGCTCAAGGGCGGATGACTGCGGAAAAACGCGACCAGATTCTGGCGCGCATTACCCCAACCGCCTCAGCGGCAGATCTGGCTAGCTGCGACCTGATCATTGAAGCGGTGTTTGAAAATCAGCAATTAAAAGCACAGGTGACCCAGGAAGCCGAAGGCTATCTGACTGCCGATGGCGTGATGGCCTCCAATACCTCGACCCTGCCCATTAGCGGTCTGGCGCAAGCCGCGAAAGATCAAAGCCGTTTTATTGGCCTGCATTTCTTTAGTCCGGTCGATAAGATGCAACTGGTTGAAATTATTAAAGGCCAGAACACCAATCGTGAAACCGTGGCCAAGGCCTATGACTTTGTCCAGCAGATTGGCAAGACGCCAATTGTGGTCAATGACAGTCGTGGTTTCTTTACCAGCCGTGTGTTTGGCACCTTTGTGCAGGAAGGTCTGCGTATGCTGGCAGAGGGCATCCATCCGGCCAAAATTGAAATGGCCGCGCTCAAAGCCGGGATGCCTGTTGGACCGCTGGCGATTCAGGATGAAGTCTCGCTGACCTTATCCGAGCATGTCGCGGCAGAAACCCGCAAAGCCTTGCAGGCGGAAGGCAAAGAACGCCCACGCTCAGGTGCAGATGAAGTCATTGAAACCATGATCCATCAGTTTAACCGTAAAGGTAAAGCAGCCGGCGCCGGGTTCTATGACTATCCTGAAGGTGGCAAAAAATCGCTCTGGGAAGGCCTCAGTTACTGGAAAAAAGAGCAGACTGTCGATGAGCAGGAACTGATTGACCGCTTCCTGTTTGTCCAATCGCTGGATACTTTGCGCTGTCTGGAAGAAGGCGTGCTGGAATCGGTGGTAGATGGCAATGTCGGCTCGATTTTCGGGATTGGGTTTGCTCCGTGGACCGGTGGTGCCCTGCAGTTCCTGAATCAATATGGCCTAAAAGATGCGCTAAACCGAGCACAAGCTTTGGAACAGCGTTATGGTGAGCGTTTTGCCCCGCCGCAGTTATTAAAAGACAAAGTCGCGCAAGGCGAACAAATTTAAACCCATCCAGCTTGGTAGCATTCAAGAGGCCTTTAGGGCCTCTTGTCTGTTCTGGCGACAGTATTGAGCCGCGCCTCGGCGCAAGGAAAGCATTTTCTTGGCTTGGACTTTGAAATAATTATGTTATAAAGTTTCAACAGATTCAGTTTTCTTTTTATCCAATTGGGCAGTTTGTTATGACCGACCACTCTTCTCCAGAAAAATCTCCTTGGGGTTGGAAAGCACTTATTATTTTCTCGGTTTTAGGTGCGTTATTTCTTGGCCTATTCTATCTTGCCGTGAGCAATGAACCGGACTATATGCCAAGCCAGCAGAATAAACACAACACCCAGCAACATGCGTTTAAAAATGCGCCTGCCATGTCTGAAGAGGCTTTGGCCAAAGCTCAGGCTGACCGCGAAGCGCGTGAAGCTCGTGCGGCGGCCAGCGCAGAACAGCATCAGATGACCGAAGCGGAACACGCTGCCATGGATGAAAGCCATGAGCAAGCACCTGCACATGGGCACTAATTAAATACCATTTGAAAATAGACTCTACTCTTAGGGTCTATTTTTCAAACTTGGGTGCTAGATCAAAATATAGTGGTAAATGATCACTCAAACTTAGCCAAGGTGTTTGATCTCCCACCTGCATGCTAGCTTGATCTATTTTCCAAAATTGCTCAGAAGCAAACATATAATCAATATGATATGCCTTCGCTAAATTTCGCTGTAAAAAGAATGTTGCTTGACTTTCCTGCCCTTGTTTCTCATTAGAAATGTGATGGTAAAGACTCTTTATTTTTAGATCATTAAATATACGTATGACATCGGAGTGATTCCACCACCGATCCCAAACATCCCACTGTGAGTTGCTGTTAAAATCTCCACCAATAATGAGCGGAATATTTTGCATTTTTAGTTGATGTAACTGTAAATATTTCCAAATTTGACCAATATATGCAAAAGTTGGAGAGTTTGCATGTTTTGCCCATACAGCAAGGAGCGTAAAGGATTGATTAACTTGAATAGGTAAAAATAGTTCTAGTTTGTTGTCTTGCCAATCTAATACTTCTAGTGATAAAGCATCTTTTGTAAAAACACCTATGCCTTTATTCTTATTATTTCCTTTCCAAACAAAATTAAAAAAATATTGTCGATAAATTTTCTTTGCCTGTTCCGTATGCTCACATTCCTGAATAATATAAATATCGGCATCAAATTGAAGAATAGGCTCAATTTTATTTCTAAAAGCACCATTACAATTCCATGTCACAATCTTCATTGTATTCAACTTTCAAACACTAAACGCATGTCTACATGCGCAATACCACAATCTAAATACGATTCACCCTCCACCTGAAAACCCAAGCTTTGATAAAACGGAATCGCGTGTTCCTGCGCAGACAACTTGACCCACGGACGTTGCTGCTGCTTTGCCATCTGAATAATATGCTGCATTAGAACACGTCCCACACCTAAACCACGCTGTGACTTCAGTACCGCGACCCGCCCAATACTGTGATTTTCCAATAAGCGTGCTGTTGCAATCGCCTGCTTTGCTATATAAACCACAAAATGCAAGGCAACTGCATCCTGTGCATCCCATTCATCTTCCGGGGCAATTGCCTGCTCCTGAATAAAAACCGCTTCACGAATTACTTTGGCATCGGCCTGCAAGTCCTGCCAGCTGCCGGCATGAATACTGATCTGGCTCATTGTTTTATCCTTAACATTTACGTCCGATATCCTGCTGGTCCCACTGATCATTCAGCAAGAGCTCCAGCGAATGTTTCTGAATGCCATAGAGTTCTTTTAAGGCCTGAATCTGGGCCAGCACCGCCGCATCTGGCGCAGTATAGTCTTTGCGTTTGGTGGCCAGAATCATCTTGTTTTTGCTGGTATGTTCCAGTGACACAAACTCAAACACCTTGGTTTCATAGCCATAGGCTTTCAGCAATAAGGCCCGGATGGTATCGGTGAGCATTTCCGCCTGCTGTCCGGCATGAATTCCAAAGTGCAGCATCGGTTGCAACACTTTCGGTGCCTGTAACTGCGGACGCAATTCTTTATGGCAACACGGCGCACACATAATCATTTGTGCATTCAGGCGAATGCCGGTGTGAATGGCAAAGTCGGTGGCGACATCACAGGCATGCAAGGCAATCATCACATCCAGCTGTTCCGGTGCATAGGTACGAACATCGCCCTGGAAAAAGTCCAGTTGCTGAAAGCCAGAATCTTGCGCCACCTGCTGGCAGAACGCGACCATTTTCGGATTCAGTTCCACACCGGTCACATACGGCATCTGCTGATGCTTGGCCAGATAGTCATACAGGGCAAAAGTTAAATAGCCTTTGCCAGAACCAAAATCGACAATATGCAAGGGCTGATCTTGAGTGTTGAGCTGCTCCACCGCCCCGGAGAAAATTTCCACAAATTTATTAATCTGTTTCCATTTTCGCGCCATGCTCGGAATGATCTGGCCGTGCTGATCGGTAATGCTTAAATGCTGCAAAAATGGGCTGTCCTGTTCGACATAACGCTGTTTACTGCGGTCATGACCTTGTGTGACAGTTGCCGGTGCGGCCTCAGCTTTTTTCTTGTTCACCATCAGCATGGCTTTTTTCTTGTTCTTTTTCAGCTGCAGGTCTTCATCCAGGGTCAATAAATTGGCCTGTTTGCAGCAGCCTAGCAGTGCGCTGACCTGAGCCACTGCCTCAGTGAGCGGATAGTTTTTGGTGACATCCTGGGTTTTATATCGGTACACACAGTTCAGTACAGCTTCATTTTGCAAAGAAATGACCCGGAAGGTCATTTTTTCCCAGCTGTTCAAGTTCACCTTTGTACTGACTCAGAATTAAACGCTCAAAACGCTGTGTTTCAATGGCTTGCTGAAACGCATCTAGAAATTGTTGTTCCGGATTGGGAGAAGTCGCCAATTGAGACATGAGTAAAACCTGAAATGAATTGCAGCTAAAGTGTAAAGCGTCTTACGCGAAATGCA
The DNA here is from genome assembly GCF_013420645.1 of Acinetobacter sp. C15. NCBI lineage: Bacteria > Pseudomonadati > Pseudomonadota > Gammaproteobacteria > Moraxellales > Moraxellaceae > Acinetobacter > Acinetobacter sp. C15. The sequence continues at coordinate 17,932 of NZ_VOXR01000015.1, read as the reverse complement.
AAATTGAATTACTATACATTCGTATATTTTAATTATAACGATCCCACGCTTATGAATGCACCCTTGGCACCCGACTACGATCCGGTTGAAGAACGAATGAACTTCATCAGCCATGCCATAGGCGCGGCTTTGGCGCTGGTGGCCGGTATTTTTTTAGTGATTAAAGGCAGTTATTTAACTATCGGACCCTGGATCGGGCTGTGGGTCTATGCGCTGAGTATGTTCCTGCTGTTTTCAGCGTCCAGTCTGTACCATTATGCCGACAGTCCGCAGCGCCGCGGCTGGTATAAAAAGCTCGATCACACCGCCATCTATTATTTAATTGCCGGCACCTATACCCCTTTTCTGTCTATCGCCATTCCCACCGCCAAAGCGCAATATCTGTTAATTGCACTGTGGATTATTGCCCTGATTGGCACCGTATTTAAGCTGGTGTTCATCAACCGGTTCCAGAAAATTTCGCTAATTGCCTATCTGGTAATGGGCTGGTTAGCACTTCTGGTGATTGATGATATGCAACGCTTTTTAAGTCCACCTGCGCTAACTTTTTTATTGATTGGTGGAATTTCTTATACGATTGGTGCATTGTTTTATGCGTTAAAACGGGTAAGATACACACACGCTATCTGGCATATTTTTGTATTGATCGGGGCAGGATCACATTTTCTGTCTATCTATCTGTACGTGATTTAATTGTTTTGATTCTCCATTTCAGTGACCCTGAGCGCGTTGAATCGAAACGATTGCCGTTGTTTTTTTAAGAAATTACGCCTTTTTTAAAAAGATTACGCTTGTAAAACTAATTTTTTATTTTTAATAAGTGTAAGGTCATTCATGGCGTCATCAACTTCTGCTGCAATCAATGAAGAAGCAGCACCAACGAACTCAAAATTTCGTGTCCTCACCGCGAGTCTGGTAGGCACTACCATCGAATTCTTCGATTTTTATATTTATGCGACTGCTGCGGTCATTATTTTCCCGTACCTGTTCTTCCCGACCAGTACCGATCCAATGACCGCCACCATTCAGTCTCTGGCCACCTTTGCCATTGCCTTTATTGCCCGCCCGATTGGCGCGGCACTGTTTGGTCACCTCGGTGACCGTATTGGGCGTAAAGCCACCCTGGTCGCTGCGCTGCTGACCATGGGGATTTCCACTGTAGCCATTGGCCTGTTACCCACCTATGCACAAATCGGCATTGCCGCACCGTTACTGCTGGCCCTGTGCCGTTTAGGTCAGGGGCTGGGCTTGGGCGGTGAATGGTCAGGTGCGGTTTTACTGGCCACCGAAAATGCACCGGAAGGCAAACGTGCCTGGTACGGCATGTTCCCGCAACTGGGGGCTCCAATTGGTTTTATTCTGGCCACCGGTTCCTTCCTGTTGTTAGGCGCGTTCATGAGCGAAGAAGCATTCATGAGCTGGGGCTGGCGTATTCCCTTTATTTCCAGTGCTTTACTGGTGATTGTTGGTCTGTGGATTCGTTTAAAACTGCATGAGACACCGGCTTTCCAGAATGTTTTAAACAAACAGAAAGAAGTGAATGTACCGTTTAAAGAAGTCATGACCAAACATTGGGGCATGCTGATTTTAGGCACCATTGCCGCGATCTGTACGTTCGTGGTGTTCTATCTGACCACGGTATTCGCGCTCAACTGGGGCACCACCCAGCTCGGTTATAGCCGCGCCGACTTCCTGGAATTACAGCTGATTGCTACCCTGTGCTTTGCAGCGTTTATTCCACTCTCAGCGATTTTGGCAGAAAAATTTGGCCGTAAAGCCACGTCTATTGGTGTGTGTGGTGTATCGGCGCTCTTTGGTCTGGTTTTTGCCAGTATGCTGGAATCCGGTAATACCTTGGTGGTGTTCCTGTTCCTGTGTATTGGTCTGGCGATTATGGGGCTGACCTATGGTCCAATTGGCACCGTTCTGTCAGAAATTTTCCCGACTTCGGTACGTTATACCGGGTCTGCGCTGACCTTTAACCTGGCCGGTATTTTCGGTGCCTCTTTTGCTCCGCTGATTGCCACCAAACTGGCGACCGAATATGGTCTGGCTGCCGTGGGTTATTACCTGACAGCTGCATCTATCTTGTCACTTCTGGCCTTCCTGGCAATTCGTGAAACCAAGCATGATGATGTCAACAGCCAGATTTAAAACATTCATCTGACTGAAAAAACCAGCGTAGATAACGCTGGTTTTTTATTTGTGATGCAAAATCATACACAAACACACTATTGCATCTGGCCAAGTTTAGAAACAATAAAAGCTTATCCCCCGCCAGCAGGTCATTGTATGGATCGTCTGATTGAAACCCTTCGGGAAGAACAACTGGTGAAAGTTATTTTGTTGCTGGATGATGGCAAACGCTATGAAGCGGTGCAATACCTCCGCACAGACAGTCATGTGACTGAAGCAGAAGCCCAGCAGCTGATTGATGAACTGATTCGCCAGCACGGTCTGGCCATGGAGGCCTCCAAGGGTGAATGTGCCCCCAAACCGATAGACGACATCAGCACACCCTATTTTGATACTGAAGATCCACCGCGCCCGCAGCTACATACCGAAGCACAGGCCCCGGTCGAAACAGCGGCAAATGGCATTGAAGATTTAAACCGGAATAATCACCGCCTGAATATTGGGGTATTGGTCTTGATTGGCGTCGTGATTCTGATTGCCTTGCTGTGGTGGGTCTTTTAAAACACCCACCCTGTAGCATTAGCAGAGTTCAATAATATCAATGGTCGGTGGCACCCGAAAACGAAATGGCACACCCACCATTCCGGTACCAACAGTGACAAACACATCGGCATGTTCATGCCGGTACAGGCCTTTTTTATGGCCGACAATAGATACGCGTTTCATTACATAATCGGTCAGCCACGGCAATTCCACCTGACCGCCATGGGTATGCCCCGACAGCATTAAGGGATGAGTTGGCAATTTCGGCACCATATCGACCGTATCGGGGTTATGCGACAAAATCAGCCACGGCTTGTCTTGCGGTAAATCTGGCATATAGCGCATATCGGTACGGCCGGACCATAAATCGCCAATCCCAATCAGGCGGAACTCGTCAAACTCGACAATCTGCCCTTCAATATCAATCACATGATTGACCTCAAGCGCATGTTTGAGCAGTTCCTGAATCGGCGGACCAGGATACTGTTCATCATGATTGCCGGTCACGGAATAAATTGGCGCTTTAATCTCTTTTAGTATTGCCAGCTCATCGGCCAGTTTATTTTCCGGCTCATAGGTCCAGTCACCTGCCACCAGCACCATTTCCGGTTCTTCCTGGTTAATCTTGGCGACAATCTGCTTGAGCTGGCGTTCATGCCCGGAAAATAGACCTATATGCAGGTCGGCAATCAGGGCAATTCGGACTGGGCGTTGTAGCGGCTGATCGGGCAGCATCTGATAGCGGGTGGTTTTCACCAGAATCAGATGCGGTTCAATAAAACGCGCATAGACCAGCACACCACTGACCAGCCCGATAAAAATGGCTTCATGCAAGGAGTAATAGCCAATCCAGCCGGCATAAATACTAAAGAAGAACAGCGGAATTAATAAATAGGATAGATAAAAGGCCAGCAGATGCACAAAGGCTTTAAAGGGATGAATCGTTTCTGTATTGGCCTGACTGCGCCACGCCTGTGACACGGCCCAAACTGCCAGTATGGCCAAGCCGATATAGAAATACAGTATAATTGATTGGCTATCCCACATAGTTATGCCCGACTCTCCCCCGGCGACTAAATTCGTCCGTTCTTATATTTATCTTTTCACAGCTGGCAATTATACTCAAACCAAATTTTGGACTTGTTTTAGACAATATGATACATCCTGACAAATTTAATTTGCAATCAAATACATACGCGAGAAGTTCTATGTCTTCTTCTACCGCGGCCATGCTGTTGAGTTGCAGTTTAGTGTTGGGAGTCAGTGGCTGTTCAACCCTGCCCAAACAGATTGAACATCCGGTTCAAATGGCTTTTGAAACGCCAACCGAGCATACCCATCTGGCCCAGATTGTATTGCCGCTGCGTGAAAAAAATCCGCAGCTGACCGGTTATCGGGTGCTGTACGATCCGCTGGAAGCCCTGTCGGCACGCTTGTATTTAATTGATAAGGCAGAAGAAACCCTAGACCTGCAATATTATATCTGGGACAACGACAAAATCGGGGCGCTGGCACTACATTCAATTATTCGCGCAGCTGATCGCGGCGTGAAAGTGCGCTTGCTGGTCGATGATAACAATGCCAAGAAAATGGAAGGTATTTATCTGGCGCTGGACCAGCACAGCAATATCGACGTCAAGCTATACAATCCGTACCGCTTCCGTAAATACCGCGCCATGGACATGGTGCTAGATTTAAAACGTATCAACCGGCGCATGCACAATAAAAGCTTTATTGCCGATAACCAGATTGCCCTGATTGGCGGGCGCAATATGAGTAACCAGTATTATAACGTCAGCGACAGCTATCAGTTTTCCGATGTCGATGTGATGCTGGTCGGTTCTGCCTCCGATGAAATCATTCACTCCTTTGATGAATACTGGAATGATGATTATGCCTATTCGGTCAAGCAGCTGGTCAATCCACAGCAGCATCATCTGCGTTATGAAAGCCTGAAACAGCAGCTCGAAGACCATTCTGCAGAAGTGGCGGTACAAAATTATCTTGATTTAGCCACACGCTCCCAAGCCATTGAACAGTGGTTTAACCACAAAATCCAGTTTGACTGGGTCAAAGCAGAAGTGGTGAAAGACTCGCCAAGCAAGATTAAAGACCGCGCACCCAAAGAAGAATTACTGAATTTCCAGCTGCTCAGTCATCTGGAAAAACCGACTGAAAGTGTGGATATTATTTCGGCCTATTTTGTGCCGGAAGAATCCGGGGCTGACCGCTTAAAACAGCTGGCCAATGACGGCGTACAGGTGCGGGTACTGACCAATTCCTATAAGGCCAATGACGTTCCGCTGGTACACGCGTTTTATGCCAAATACCGTCAGGACTTACTGGAAAATGATGTCGAGCTGTATGAGTTTTTATATGCACCCGAGGCCGAGCATCTGAACAGCAATACCGAAGAACTGTCGAAAAAAGCCAAAGTCAGCTTAAAAGGCCTGAGCCGTTCCAGCCTGCATGCCAAACTGATGGCACTGGATGAAAAACAGGTCTTTATTGGCTCTTTTAATTTTGATCCGCGCTCAGCCTATTTAAACAGTGAAATTGGGGTATTGCTCAACAGTCCGACGCTGGCGAAATCGGTGCATCAGACCATGGATGCCAATTTATCCAAATATGCCTACCGTCTGGTGCTGGATGCACAAAACAACATTAACTGGCGCGTCGTGAACAGCAAAGGCGAAGAACGCGTATTTGTTAAAGAACCGAAAATGAAATGGTATGAAAAAGCAGCCATGAAAATCATTTCCTGGCTGCCAATTGAAGGCTTTATGTAAGCCTGCTACACAGGTTAAAGCTTAAGCACTGGCCTGCTGAATCAGGACTTTTTGATGCAGCTGCTCTAAGCCCTCAATCATCTTGTTTTGAACCAGCGAGGTCAGGCTTTCCACCGTATGCCCTTCTACCGAAATCGGGTTTAGAGCCATTAAATGTGCGGTGACCTTTGGCATTTCCAGCACATTTTTAACATGCTCAATAAAGGTCATTTCATTGATAAACGGCGCTACGGTATCCAGCTCGCCCTGCTGGTTGATATAACAGATCAGGCAGATTTGCACCGGACGCTGCGCTTCAATTGCCGCGCCCAATAAACGGCCATGTACTTTTTTAATTTTAGTCCCATCCGAAGTCGTGGCCTCCGGGAAAAACAGTACCGGCACATCCTGTTTTAAAAACTGGGTAATCTGGTCGCGGATTTTAATTGAATCTCCCGAACCGCGTTTAATAAATAAGGTCCCGCCACCTTTGGCCAACTTTCCAAACACCGGCCATTGCTCAATTTCAGCTTTGGCCAGAAAAAATACCCGTGCGCCAGAACCGAGCACCGGCACATCTAGCCATGACACATGGTTGCTGACCCATAAGGCCGGCTGGGTGGGAATTTCTCCATGCACTTCAACTTCAATATTGAACACCTTGCACAGCTGACGGCAAAAATGCTGCACATAACGGGTATTCTGCGGATTATTCGGCTGCTTATACAAGCTGTGACGATACACCAGATAAAAGCCTTCGCTCACCGCTGCCAGACCGGCAGTGATTTTTTTAGAATAGAGAAAAAATTTGGACAAACTATTCATTGAAGCGGATGAAGATAAAGAAACTTGAGACATAGCATAATCGTGAATTGCGAAAATCACAGCAAGAATTGTTCAGAGAACTGTATTCTATCTTGAAGCAATTGACCAGACATTGATCATAAGCATCGAAAAACTGTCCAGATCGCTCAATTGAAATGCGCTATGCCAATTCTTCTACAGTCTTGCTGTAATGGATAGATCCAGAACGAATCCCTTGATGCAATGATCATCCTGAGGGATCAGATACAACGATCAAACTACCTATCCCCCTCTCACAAAGAGGATGATACTGATTCCAAATTGAGGATTGTGAGGATTCGCCTGCTTTTTGTCATGCTGCTGTAATCATCTTCATCTAGTTCACGCAGCTGGCGCTTTTTGCTCTAGAATAGAATTTTCATGAGGAGAAATGCCCAGGTGCCAGATTACCAGCAACATCAAGGTGGTGAACGCGTTGTGCTCGTGAGCGTCAGCGTACAGATTTTAGAAGACCTTGATGCAGAAGAATTTCATCTGCTTGCAAAATCTGCAGGTGCTGAAGTTTTGCAGCATGTGTTTGCCCAGCGGATTAAACCCGATGCCAAGTTATTTATCGGTTCTGGTAAAGCGGACGAAATTGCTGCGCTGGTTGCAGAACTCGAGGCTGAACTGGTGATTTTCGATCATGCGTTGACGCCGGCACAGGCACGTAATCTTGAAAAAATCATGAAATGCCGTGTGGTCGACCGGACCGAGCTGATTCTGGATATTTTCGCCCAGCGCGCCCGGACCTATGAAGGGAAATTGCAGGTCGAGCTGGCACAATTGCATCACCTCTCCTCACGCCTGATTCGTAGCCGCGGCAATCTGGACAGTCAAAAAGGCGGGATTGGTTTACGTGGTCCGGGTGAAACCTTGCTGGAAACCGACCGCCGCCTGTTAAGAATTCGTATGGGCCAGCTGAAAGCCAAACTGGATAAAGTCCGCCAGACCCGTATGCAGGGTCGTGTGGCCCGTCAAAAAGCCGCCGTTCCTACCGTATCACTGGTTGGCTATACCAATGCCGGCAAATCGACGCTGTTTAATATTCTGGCCAATAGCGATGTCTACGCCGCCGATCAGCTCTTTGCTACGCTCGACCCGACCTTACGCCGGCTGGAATGGGATGGGATTGGTACGCTGGTGCTGGCCGATACCGTGGGTTTTGTCCGTAATCTCTCGCACTCGCTGGTGGAATCATTTAAGGCCACGCTGGAAGAAACTCTGGAAGCGACCTTGTTGCTGCATGTGATTGATTCCAGCAGTCCGGACATGCTGGAACAGATTGAAGCAGTTGAGCGCGTCCTGAAAGAAATTGGCGCAGATGTGCCGGTGCTCAGGGTTTATAACAAAATCGACTGCACCGGCGAGCAAGCCAAAATTGTCTATGCCAAGCCACATCAGCCGGAGCGGGTTTATATTTCTGCGCATTCCGGTCAGGGACTGGAGCTGTTACGTCAGGCCGTGCATGAATGTCTGATGGGCCAGATTCAAAGTTTTGATGTGGTGTTAAAACCGGCCTATGGCAAATTACGCAACCAGTTTTATGAACTGAATGTAATCCAGTCCGAGCACTATGATGAGCAGGGACAACTGAATCTGCGCGTAAATATGGCCCCGGCCAAACTGGAACAGATGATCCGTCAGGCGCACTTGCCGCTGGACGAAATTCTGGGTGCCAAGGCTCAGCAATTTAAACGGCCTTTAGAAGAATTTGAAATTGATGATGAGATCAGTTAAAACTTGAACAGTAAAATATGACCGACTGATAAAAAATGAACAGGCTTAAACGTATCGACTGGCCAGCTTGGATTGGCACACTGCTCTTAATTATTGTATTTCGTGAAACAGCCGTCTGGATTGCGACCTATTTCAACCATCCTGAACTGGGCAACCTGATGGGTTTACTCAGCCTGCTGGTGGTGCTTTTCCTGTGGCGCCGACTGCATAAAATTCCAGCCCGGATTGTCGATACCAACAATAAAATCATGAAAGAAAGTGCGTTTGCCTTTTTACCGATTAGTGCCGGCTCACTGCTGATGCTGACCCATATGGGCAATAAAATTCCGGCTTTTCTGGTGGTGCTGTTTCTCAGCACCCTACTGCCGTTATGGCTGTATGCCAAAATGGCCAAACGCTGGCTCTAGGAGATTAAAACATGCTCGCAATTGTTTATGGCTTTTTAATCACCCTGGTGGCCTATCTGCTTGCCAAACCCTGTAACCAGAAACTGCCGCAAATTCCGGTCATTGTCTTTGGCATGATTTTTATTGTGCTGTTGCTGTATGTATTTGGCATTCCCTATGAAGATTATATGGCACAGGTCAATCCGCTGTTTAACCATCTGCTGGGTTATGTGACTGTGGCACTGGCAATTCCGCTGGCGGCCATGCGCTATGATGATCTGCCACTCAAAGCTATTTTGGGTATTTTGCTGTTTGCCAGCATCAGTGCCGTAGCCTTGCCAATGGGACTGGCCTATCTCTTACATATGGCCGGGGATGACATCATGGCATTTGCCACCCGTGCCGTGACCACACCCATTGCCATCAATATTGCCACCCTGCTGGAAGCGCCGGTCAGTCTGGCCATTCTGATTGTGATTTTATCTGGGGTGATTGGTGCCGCTTTCTCGCCGCTGCTGCTGCGTCATATTAATGATGAGCGCGCCTCAGGACTGGCCTTAGGCCTTGCTGCTCATGCAATTGGCACAGCGCAAGCCTGGCAACGCGGTAGTGTGGCCGGTCGTTATGCTGCTTTTGGGATGGCGGTGAATGCTGTATTTACCGCAGTCTGGCTGCCAACATTTATACTCTTTATTCAAAAAATGTGACTCAAGAATCAATATTTACATCTTGTGTTGATGAAAAAATATTCTTAAGATGAAAATTGAATTTTTTGAAGTGTATTAAAGGGATAGAAACATGGGGAAATTTAAATATACAGTGGCACTTCTGGCAGCCACATTCAGTGCCGGCGTTTTCGCGGAAGATCTCTCCGGTACCTGGCGCAATATTGATGATAAAACCGGTTCATCCAAAGCCATTTTAGAGATTCGTCAAGAAGCTAATGGCACTTATACCGCTAAAATCGTCAAAGTAACGCCACGTCCGGGTTACACAGCAAAAGAAACCTGTGTCAACTGCCCTGCGCCTTATACCAATCAGCCCATTTTAGGCATGGATGTACTAAAAGGACTGGCGTATAAGGGCAAACTCAACTATAGCGGCGGCAAGATTATTGATCCGCTGTCTGGCAATATTTACAGTACCAAAGCTAAACTGAGCAGCAACGGTAAACGTCTAACCCTCAGAGGTTATGTCGGTGTATCGGCCTTAGGACGCAGCCAAACTTGGATTAAAAGCGAATAATTAATCACTTCTCTTTTCACATAAAATGCCACACGTTCGTGGCATTTTTTATTGGTTTTTCTGCATCTTAGTTGCAACTTTAAGATTAATTACCTCTCAAATCGCTTGACTCCTTCCACAACTCGCTTTATACCTTGAATTAACCTCTGTGATAACTTTCGACAATCAAAGGAACTGATATGAAGAAAAATGTATTGATGGGCGCATTTGCAAGCTTCATCTTCAGTGGCTCAGCGTTTGCATCAGACCTAACGGGTATCTGGCAAAGTATTGATGACAAAACAGGCTCACCTAAAGCACTTATTGAAATTACCCAAGCTGAAAATGGCAGCTTTACAGGTAAAATTATTAAAGTCACACCAAGACCAGGCTATACTCCAAAAACTATGTGTGTGAATTGTCCTGCACCTTATACCAACAAACCTTTGGTGGGTTTGGAAGTTATTCATGGCTTAAAGCATGTGGAAAATAACAACTATGCCGATGGACGTATTTTAGATCCACTTACAGGCAAAATGTATAGCCTGAAAGGCCGTTTAGCGTCTAATAATAAACGTCTAACTTTACGTGGTTACGTCGGAATTTCAGCCATTGGTCGGACACAAACGTGGATTCGCCAACAATAAGCGAGTAATTGTGTCGCATCGGTCATTTTTTCTAGATACTCGGGACTTTGTGTCAGTCAATTCACAGATTAGACTAGCCGCAAAGACCGAGTAAGGGAAATAAAATGATTCAGAAATTGGCTTTAGGAATAGCCGTCATCTTCGGCAGTCTAAGCACTTTGGCGATGGCACAAGATTTAGCAGGGACTTGGCAACAAATTGATGATAAAACAGGCTCACCTAAAGCTGTCATCGAAATTCGTAAAGAAGCCAATCAAACCTATACGGGTAAAATTATTAAAGTAACTCCACGTCCAGGTTATACCCCACGTGAACTTTGTAATAAGTGTCCTGCGCCTTATACTGACCAACCTATTTTAGGGATGGATATTTTAAAAGGCTTAAAACAGATCAAAGACAGCAATAATTACGAAAAAGGACGCGTAATTGATCCATTGGCAGGTCGTATTTACGATGCAAAAATCCGCCTCAACTCGACAGGTAAGCGTTTGACTTTGCGCGCTTATATGGGGGTGTCTACACTAGGGCGCAGCCAAACTTGGATTCGAATTCAATAAAATTCAAAAAAACAGCCACTTTAATAGGTGGCTGTTTTCATTTCGACATCACATTTTTAAATTATAAAGATAAAATATTGTTACCATTCTTCCAGTGGATTATCCACTGTAAACAATTGCTGGTCTTCCAAACGATAAGCCACCAGTTGATGCCCCCAGACACAGCCCCCATCGACATTCTGAATCTGGGCGGAAATAGTTTTGCCTTGCAGCGCGGCCCAGTGCCCAAAAATAATCTGATGCGTTTCAGCTGCAGCCGAAACATATTCAAACCACGGTTTAAAGCCGGCCGGCATCGGATCGTCCAGACTGTCTTTAAAACTGAACTCCAGGCGTCCTTCTGCATCGGTCAGGCGCATGCGGGTTAGATAGTTGACGATACAGCGTAAGCGTTCATTGCCTTGCAAATCATCTGACCAGAGGGCTGGCTCTTTGCCAAACATCTCGGCCAGAAAATGATCCATCACCGCAAAATCGTCATGCTGAATCACCGCTTCGACTTCTTTGGCCAGCGCCTGAGTTTTTTCCGCACTCCACAAATGCGGAATACCGGCATGGGTAATGATGGTCGATTCATTCGGACAGACACATAACGGCTGCTTGCGTAACCAGTCAATCAATTCATCGCTGTCAATGGCATCAATCACATCGCGGGTCTGGTCTTTGTCTTTAATCTCTTTCAGGCCACGTGCACCAGCCAGCAAAGTCAGGTCATGATTGCCCAGCACTGTGGTCGCAACACCACGATCAGCCAGCTTTTTGACAAAGCGCAACACGCCAAGCGAGTTTTCACCACGTGCCACCAGATCACCGGCAAACCAGATAAAGTCCTGATCCGGATCAAAGCGGATTTCCTTGAGCAAGGCTTTCAGGGCTTCAAAACAGCCCTGTACATCGCCAATCACATAGTTATAACGTGCCATCGTTGTTTTACACCACCATTTGATCTGCCAAAGCCACAAATTCGGCCAGGGTCAGGGTTTCTGGACGTGCCATCGGATCAACACCGGCTTTTTCAAAACCATCTTCTGCCAGCATGCCTTTTAAGCTATTGCGCAAGGTTTTACGACGCTGGGTAAACACATGCGAAACCAGACGTGATAAAGCCTTTTCATTTTTTGCCACAATCGGTTTCACCTCATACGGCTCTAAACGAAACACCGCAGAAGTCACTTTTGGTGGCGGGTTAAAAGAGCCCGGTGGCACTTCAAACAGGAAAGTTGGTTTGCAGTAATACTGAATCATCACCGACAAACGGCCGTATTCTTTGGTATTTGGCGCAGCAGTAATCCGGTCGACCACTTCTTTTTGCAGCATGAAGTGCATGTCTTTGACTTTGTCACCAAACTCCAGGAGATGGAACAACAGTGGGGTCGAAATGTTATACGGCAGGTTACCCACCACACGGAGTGGACGGTCATCTTCAAACAGATTGCTAAAATCATATTTCAGCGCATCGGTTTCAATAATGGTTAAACGTTCCGGATGTGGCACACGCCCCGGCAAACCGGCAGCCAGATCACGGTCCAGTTCCACCACGGTCAAGGCATCACATTCACCAATTAATGGTGAAGTTAAGGCCGCCAGACCCGGGCCAATTTCAACAATATTATCGCCCGGACGCGGATTGACCGAGCGTACAATTTTCGCAATCACACGTTGGTCATGTAAAAAGTTTTGACCAAAACGCTTGCGCGTGTGGTGCCCTTCATCTTTCGGGTTTAAGGCATTAATCTGATACATAAAGATTTCCAACGTGTAATAAAGACAAGATCAGTGACGCGCTAAATCCAGCGCCAAATCAACAGCCACATTCAGGCTTGAGCTTTTCGCAAGACCGCTGCCTGCGAGGGAGAGTGCTGTGCCATGATCAACTGAAGTGCGAATAAACGGCAAGCCCAAAGTAATATTGATGGCTTCACCAAATCCTTGCGATTTTAGCACAGGTAAGCCCTGATCGTGATACATCGCCAGAACCGCATCGGCATCTTTTAGGTTTTCCGGAGTAAATAAGGTATCAGCCGGCAGGCTTAAACTCATCTGGATGCCCTGCGCGCGATAGCTTTCCAGCACCGGATTAATCACCTCAATTTCTTCCATGCCCAAATAACCGCCCTCACCGGCATGCGGATTTAAACCACAGACCAGAATATTCGGCTGCTCAATTTTAAATTTGGATTTTAAATCGTGGATGAGAATATCAATCACCTGATGCAGACGTTCAGCGGTAATCGCATCAGCCACTGCACGCAGCGGTAAATGCGTAGTGGCCAGGGCCACTCTTAGGGTTTTGGTGGCCAGCATCATCACCACGCGCGGCACGCCCGCAAACTCCTGGTAATATTCGGTATGGCCACTAAAGGCTATACCAGCGTCATTGATGACTGACTTCTGTACCGGCGCAGTCGCTACCCCGACACTTTTGCCTGACATGGCATAATCGGCCGAACGACGTAGCTGTTCCAACACATAAGCGGCATTTTGCGGATTCAGCTCGCCCATCACCACAGCTTGCTGTAAAGGCACATGCTCGACATAGAGCTGCCCTTTTTCTGAAGAAGCAGTTTGCCCGCTGTATTCAATCAGTTCTACCGGCATCTTCAACACTTGCGCACGCTGGGCCAGCATGGCCAGATCGGCCAGAACCACAACGGGACGCTCATCTACACTGTCGGCAAGATGCAGACAAATATCCGGGCCAATGCCGGCAGGTTCACCACTGGTCACATATAAAGGCAGCATGATTGATCCTAAACAATAAGGCATCTCCCATTATAAGCAGACTTTGACCGCAGCGGCCGTGAATTCTGCTGAAGATTCGGGCAGATTGGCCGGTTTTGGGGCAATCTAAACTGCTTTTGAAGGCGGATATTTAGCTGAAAGTTGATCAGTACTAGGCACGGCAGATGGATGTTCTTGGCAAGTCTTTTCTTTTCTCAGGATTTTGATTAAAATACAGCGCTTGAAATTTTATATTTTCATTGTGGTTCTCGACAATTTCGTTTAGAATCTCGTCTCCTTTTTGTTTGGACTGATTCACCGTCCAAACCAACTATAATAGGTAGTGGTTTAATGAAAACTCTCAGCGCTAAGCCAGCTGAAGTTCAACACGACTGGTACGTTGTTGATGCTTCTGGCAAAACTTTAGGTCGTCTTGCGACTGAAATCGCTCGTCGTTTACGCGGTAAGCATAAGACTTCTTATACTCCTCACGTTGACACTGGTGACTACATCGTTGTTATCAACGCTGAACAAGTTCAAGTAACTGGTAACAAGTCACTTGACAAAAAATACTATCGCCACACTGAATTCCCAGGCGGTTTAAAAGAAACTAACTTTGAAAAGTTAGTTGCTCACAAACCTGAAGAAATCTTCCAACGCGCTGTGAAAGGCATGTTGCCAAAAGGTCCTCTTGGTTATGCAATGATCAAGAAAATGAAAGTGTACGCTGGTAGCGAGCATCCTCATACTGCTCAACAGCCACAAGTTTTGGATATCTAAGGGATACAGCACATGGCTACTAACTATGGTACAGGTCGCCGTAAGACCGCAACTGCACGTGTTTTCTTATCTGCTGGTACTGGTAAACTCGTGATCAACAACCGTTCATTAGAGCAATATTTCGGTCGTGAAACTGCTCGTATGGTTGTTCGTCAACCTTTAGAGCTTCTTGAAGCAACTGAAAAATATGACCTTTACATCACTGTTGCTGGTGGTGGTATCGGTGGTCAAGCAGGCGCGATCCGTCACGGTATTACTCGTGCATTAATCGCTTCTGACGAGACTTTAAAACCTGCTCTTCGTCAAGCTGGTTTCGTTACTCGTGACGCTCGTGAAGTTGAACGTAAGAAACTTGGTTTACGTAAAGCACGTAAACGTCCTCAATTCTCTAAACGTTAATTCGTTTACCGAGTTGGACAAAAAGCCTTGGTTTATCCAAGGCTTTTTTATTGGCTGTTATTTTAAAGATAAAGGAATTTATTGTTCAGGTACATCTTTACCCCAACTGCCCTCATGCAGCCAGAAGGCCTTGCTGAAATAATAGTTCACTACCCCAATTCCTAAGCAGAACATCAGAAACACAAGTTTTATCATCATACTGCGCCGCTCCTGTTATTTTTTTATAATCTAACCCATTTTCACCCGATTCATCCTTTTTCGCTTCGTGCTTTTTAGGTTGAATTTTAGTATCCTAACTGATTCATTTTGCTGCTTACTGATTTATGTCCTTGGAAAATACACCGCTACAGGGAATTACACTATACAGTCATGCAGACGATTTCCGCTCGCACTGGATTCGCCTGGTACTGGCTGAGAAGAATATTAAATATCATCTGGTCCTGGTCGACCATGAAGATGAAGATTTAGCCAGCCTGAATCCTTATAATCGCTTACCCATGCTGGTAGAGCAAGATTTAAAACTGTTCCATGCCCCAATTATTTCCGAATATGTTGATGACCGCTACCGGCAAAACAAGCTCTATGCCGATGCACCAGCACCCCGCGCAGAGCAGCGCCAATACATCTGGCGTTTTGAGCAGGACTGGCTAAAGCTGGCCGATATCCTGCTTTGCCATGAAGATACCCTGAATAGCGCAGCACAGGCCAAGGCACAAAAGCAGCTTCGTGATACACTGGTCTCACTCACACCATTATTTCAGCATTTCCCTTATTTTATGGCGGAAAATTTTGGCATCCTGGATTGTATGCTGGCCCCAATTTTCCTGCGCCTGAAAGCCATGGGCATTGAACTGCCAAAACAGCATTGCCGCCCGATTCATTTATATTGCCAGCGAATTTTTAGTCGCCCTGCATTTGTAAAATCCTTAACCGTGCAGGAAAAAAACCGCTATAGCGAATTTTTAATAAATAAGTAGAGAGTAGATATGTCTGAACAGGAACTCAACTTAAGCCCAACCCGTCCCTATCTGGTGCGTGCCATTTATGAATGGATTTGCGACAACCAGCTTACACCGCATATTCTGGTCGATGCCACCCAACCCAACACCATGGTGCCAGAGCAGTTCATTCAGGATGGCCAGATTGTGTTAAATATTGTGCCACATGCAGTCCATGGCTTGCACATCTCCAATGATGCCATCAGCTTTTCGGCGCGCTTTGGTGGCGTAGCACGCGATATTTATGTACCCATTGCTGCAGTTTTGGGGATTTATGCTCGCGAAAATGGCCAGGGTTTATTCTTTGATCCAAGTGAATATGAACATATCCAAAATGATCCAAATGCTTTAAAATCAAGCACAGAGGAACAAACTGAAACACCAAAGAAAAAACCAAGCCTAAGATTATTAGATTAAAAAAGAAATAGGAGTAAATGCATGGCTTTTGATTTAGTACAATACTTTAGCGATCAGGTTAAAATTCAAAAGCCTCAGCTTTTGCAGCAGTACGATGCTGATAGCCGCAATGCATATATCCAGGAACTCAATGCGCTAACTCTAGGCAAACTGATTCGTCTGTGGCGCGAAGATGACAATAAGCTCTATCAGGAAATCAAGACCCTCGATCCGCTGTATATTCAGGAAGTGTCCCGTCATCTGACCACTTCGGTACACAACCAGTCTGAACTGCCTAAGCCAGAACTCGAACACAGTATTAGCGAAATTTTAAGCCTGCAACTGACCGAATTAAAACAGCTGGATGAAACCGGTAACTTTGGCAGCAACGGCTTAAAAGAGCTGTTACAGGGTCAAATTGAACATCTGTCAGGTCAGGCGGATGATTGGGTTTGGTCAACAAACGAGCTAACAGAGTTAAAGGGCTCTAAACCCCTTCCCCAAGAAGAGCTATCATTAGATGATACGATGAAGGAGTTTAATCAAATGTTACATCAACAAGCCGATCATGCACCGGTAGAAAGCACAGTCGCAGCAGAACCGACTGTTCCAGGCTGGGCCAAAGTTCTGGAACCAGTCGTAGCGATCGCGATTCTATGGATTCTATATTGCGCAGCAAGCCAAATGTTTGCTTAAGCAGTCTGATTCCAAACCGCCTGACATAGGCGGTTTTTTATGGCTGAAATTTTCCAATAAATAGTTCAGTCTCCTTGTACGTTTTGGCTTACATTGAATGAAGATAATTGAGGCTAGGCGTACACACAGAATTTTCGTATTCTAAATTCATCAGGAAACAGGATGTTTCCCAAACGGAAAACAACAATAATAAGTTTGTACACCAGGATCGTGAGGTGCGACAGGAGTTATACCTAAAGCACGAAATACGAAGAAACCCCGTCAGGATGATGGGGTTTCTTTTTATCTATTCTTTATTTTCTACAGCAACTCTACCATTACACTCACTACGAAAATAAATACCGTTCAACTTGCTAGATGGTGAAGGTATGATCTTGAGATGAGATTCTTACTTACCCCCTATCTCCCCTTTGAAGAAGACTTAAAGGACGTATTAAAGCATGCTGCTACGGCAGTTCAATGAGCCTTAGAGATGGTTTAGGGAGCATAATAAAAACTCATATTCCCTGTAGATAAGCCTGCAATAAACGCATATTCAACATAAAACTCTGTCATGTTGAATACATATAACACGGTACACACCAAGCCAAAGACCACTAATCCAGACATTACGGGTGCTGCCTTATACTCTGCATGCTTATATATTGGGGTTTGTACAATAGAATAATGTAATTTTTTTCGATTAATATAAAAGCGATTAAAAAGCGGTAAACGGATAATCAATATATGCATCAGCACAATTCCGAGAATCCAATGTATTACCACCATCCAGTAGTTCAATAATATATGCTCAGGATACATACCAATAGCCACGAAAATGACTGAAATGCAAATATTTAACAGCAAATAGCGGGGATAAAATTTTCTATACATGGGTTATTTTTTGATAATTTTATTTATATTGAAGCACTATAGCTTTATTAAAAGCATAAAAAAATCCCCCTGCTATTTAAGCTAGGGGGATTTTGAATTAATGAGCTGGCGATGACTTACTCTCACATGGGTAACCCCACACTACCATCAGCGCTAAGAGGTTTCACTTCTGAGTTCGGGAAGGGATCAGGTGGTTCACTCTTGCTATTGTCGCCAGCACAACTG